>NZ_JBEYHA010000040.1:0-50345 GCF_040635075.1 Nocardiopsis sp. NPDC007018 | reverse complement strand
TGGGCGAGGGAGTTCAGGTGTTGCGTCACAACAAGACCATGGGCTCCCTCGCCTCATGCTCAGACCACGCACCCCTGGGAATTACTCATCTAGGGGTCTGTCGGGGAGCGTAGCTGGACCGGCACCGAGCGCACGAAACGCTGTTCGGCGTCGGTCACGCCGCCCATGAACTTGAACGTGCGCAGCGTCATCCGCCGGTCGGCGATGCGCAGCCCCGGCAGCTCCTCCAACAGTCGGCGCTCCACCCGGGTGAGGTCGGGCGCGTCGCGCAGCCACAGGATGAACAGGGTGTTATCCGGGCCCGCGATGGTCGTGCACAGCCGTACCTCGGGAATGCGTTCTCCCAGGTCGGGCACGCCGTCCAGCACCTGGGGGTCGACCGTACCCCACAGGGTGGCGGCGCTGGGCCACCCCATGTGCGCGCGGGAGATGTCGCAGCGCAGCCCGAGGAGGCCGTCCCGCAGCAGCCGGTTGATCCTCCGCGCCGCGGTGGTGGGCGCGACGTCGAGGCGCTCGGCGATGGCCTGGTAGCCGAGTCGGGCGTCGGCGCACAGCAGGTCCACGATGGCCTGGTCGAGTTCGGTGACGCGTTCGTTGCCCGCCGGGTCGCGCAGAGCGGGTGACAGCGCCCGCAACCGGCGCCGTTGGCCGGGGGAGAGGGCCCGAACCTGCCACAGGTAGGCCTCCCGGGGCACCTCGGTGACCACGTGGACCCGGTAGGAGACCACGTCGGGGATAGCGCCCACCCAGTTCAGCAGGTAGTCCGCCAGCCCGGCGCCCGGCACCACGGTGAGCATGAGCTGGTGCGACCCGGCCACGAACTGGATGCTCAGGGTGTCACGGTCCTCGGCCAGGGCCGCGGCGACCCGTTCCACTGATCCGTTGCGGCAGCTCAACTCCACATAGCTGAGGTTCCGACGGGCCATCACCCGGCGGCGCGGAAACGCGGCGATGCGCGCCAGCCCCTCCTCCTCCAGGCGCCTCCACCGGCGGGCGAGCGTGGTCGGGTCCGCGTCCAGGACCGGCCCGAGCTCGGCCCAGGTGGCCCGGGGCGCCAACTGGAGGGCGTTGATCAGAGTCAGGTCGAACTCGTTGGGCATGCTCGATTCCGGCAGAATCCACCTCCTCAGTAGGGATTTCCGGCGATTCCCGAAGGTTGCCGGAGCATCCGCGTAGGTTTCCGCAAGATCAGAAACGCGGCCCTGAGCTGCGAGTTCCCCGTTGGTTCACGCGCCGTCGCGCCCGGACACCCCACCGTGGGCCCGGGCCCGGCGCCGGGAGGAAGGTGGCGTCGATGACCCCTGCTGACAGGACCGTCGTGGTCCGGAACGGGAGCCTGATCGACGGGACGGGGTCCGCGCCCCTGCCCGACGGAACGGTGGTCCTGCGTGGAGGCCGGGTGGACTGGGTCGGCCCCGCCGACCGGGCACCGCTGATCGGCGGACCGCACCGAGTGGTCGACGCCGCAGGGGGCACGATCCTGCCGGGCTTCGTCGACACGCACGTGCACATGACCATGTCCGGCGACGGCATGAACCCGGCCGACCTGATCGACCAGCCGCCGCACTACGGGTACTTCACCGCGATCCCGCGCCTGCGCGCCACCCTCGACGCCGGGGTCACCAGCGTCCGCGACCTGGCCGGTCTCGACCAGGCCGTGGTGCGGGCCGTCGACGAGGGCATCGTCCCCGGCCCCCGTGTGACCACCGCCTACCGGGCGCTCGGCCCCACCGGCGGGCACGGTGACTTCCGCACCTGCTGCGGCTTCGACTACGGCACGGTCCTGGGCCCCGACGGCGCCGTCTCGATCAACACCGACGGTCCCGCCGAGGCCCTGCGCGCCACCCGCGAGGTCATGCGCAAGGGCGCCGGGGTCATCAAGGTGATGGCCAGCGGCGGGGTGTGGAGCCCCCAGGACACACCCTGGCACGACGGGCTCAACATCGAGGAGATGTCCGTGATCGTGCGCGAGGCCGCCAGCCACGACATCCCCGTGGCCGCCCACGCGCAGAGCGCCCGCAGCGTCCGCAACGCCCTCACCGCGGGGGTCACCAGCGTGGAGCACGGGTACGAGATCGACGACGAGGGCGTCGAACTCATGCTGGAGCGCGGCGCCTACCTGGTGCCCACCCTGTCCACCGCCACCACCCCGCCCGACCCGGCGAGGTCCGCCGACTACGCGGTCGCCAAGAAGCTCCGACTCCAGGAGCACCTGAGCGAGAACATCACCGCCGCTCTGCGGGCGGGGGTCCGCGTGGCCCTGGGCACCGACGCGGGCATCTGTCCGCACGGTCGCAACCTGCGGGAACTGGCGCTCCTGGTGGAACACGGCCTGAGCCCCATGGGAGCCCTCCTCGCGGGCACCCGCGACGCGGCGGCGCTGCTCGGTCTCGGAGACGAGATCGGCACCCTCGAACCCGGCAAGCGCGCGGACGTCGTCGTCTGCTCGGGCGACCCCCTCGCCGCACCCTGCCCGGTGACCCCGACAACGTCACCGTCGTCATCAAGGACGGCGCGGTCCACAAGGACACCACCGGTCGCCGACCGGGCGCCGCGTCCTGACCCGGCCTCCACGGTCCCCGCCCCACCCCTCCCTCCACCACCAGAGGTGACCCATGAGCACCCCGCGATCGAAGCGGAGCGGCGCCGTCGAGGCGCGCCCCGGACTCCTCACCCGCGGCCTCGACACCATCGAGCGTCTCGGCAACAAGATCCCCGACCCCTTCGTCCTCTTCCTCCTGCTCTTCGCCGTGGTCGCCGTGGCCTCCTCGGTCCTCTCGGCGATGGGCGCCACCTACGAGGTGCCCGGAAGCGAGGAGGGCGTCCAGCCGATCCGGGGGTTCTTCACCGCCGGGGGCCTCACCTGGTTCACCACCCACCTGGTTCCCAACTTCATCGGGTTCCCGCCGCTGGGCGTGGTGTTGACCATCCTGCTTGGCGTCGGGATCGCCCAGCGGACCGGCCTGCTCAACACCCTGGTCCGCCGGGCCTTCGGCGGCGCGCCGAAGTGGATGCTCCCCTACGTGGCCGCCCTGGTCGCCGTCTCGGGCAGCATCATGAGCGACGCCGCGATGGTGGTCATCCCCCCGTTGGCCGCGATGGTCTTCAAGGCGGCGGGACGACACCCCGTCGCCGGGCTGCTGGGCTCCTTCGCCGCCGCCATGGCCGCGTTCAGCTGTAGCCCCTTCATCACGAGCACCGACGCCCTGCTGTCCGGCATCACCAACACCGCCGCCGCGTCGGTGGAGAGCCTGGGCACCACCCACGTCAGCCCGATCTCCAACCACTTCCTCACGTTCACCATCGCGGTCGTGCTCAGCGCCGTGGCCGGTCTCCTCATCGACCGCGTCCTCGAACCCGCTCTGGAACGCCGGGGGGTCAGCCGTGAACAGACGGGAGCGGATGCCGCCGTCAGCGGGGAGGGCGAGGACCGTCCCGACCTGAAGATGGACTCCGAGCTCACCGCGAGCGAGCGAGCAGGGCTGCGCTGGGCCGGGATCTCCCTGGTGACCACGGTGATCGCGGTCCTGGCGGTCACGCTCCCCGCGGGCTCGCCCATGCGCAACGAGGACGGCGTCTTCCTCCCCACCTCCCCGCTGCTCGGCTCGGTGGTCTTCCTCGTCTTCCTCACCCTGGCCGTGCCCGGCGTCGCCTACGGTGTCTCCACCCGGGCGATCCGGGGCGGCGCCGACGTGGCGCGGATGATGGGGCACACGGTCAAGGAGATGTCGGGCTTCATCGTCCTGGCCTTCGTCATGGCGCAGTTCCTGGAGCTGTTCAACTGGACCGGCCTGTCCACGTGGATCGCCATCAAGGGCGCGCAGACCCTGGAGGCCACCGGGTTCACCGGGTTCGGCGCCATCCTCTGCTTCGTCCTGCTGGCCTGGCTGATCAACTTCCTCATCATCTCCGGCTCCGCCCAGTGGGCCCTGTTCGCCGTGGTGTTCGTGCCGATGTTCGCCCTCCTGGGCTACGAACCCGGGTTCGTGCAGGCCGCCTACCGGATCGGCGACTCCACCTCCAGCGTGCTCTCGCCGCTCAACCCGTACGTGATCATCGTCCTCGGCTTCCTCAAGTCCTACGAGCCCAGAGCGGGCATCGGCACCGTGATCGCGCGCTGTCTGCCCTTCTCCCTGGTCTTCCTGGTGATGTGGGTCGCCGTCTTCGCGGTGTTCTACTTCGGCGGACTGCCCATCGGCCCCGGCATGTACGCACGCCTCTAGCCACGCCCCCCGAACCAGAAGCACGAGAAGAAGGAGAGCACCCATGACCGGCGCCAGGACCCTGTACC
The DNA here is from genome assembly GCF_040635075.1 of Nocardiopsis sp. NPDC007018. Taxonomy (NCBI): domain Bacteria; kingdom Bacillati; phylum Actinomycetota; class Actinomycetes; order Streptosporangiales; family Nocardiopsidaceae; genus Nocardiopsis; species Nocardiopsis sp. NPDC007018. The sequence continues at coordinate 46,054 of NZ_JBEYHA010000040.1, read as the reverse complement.
GGGACCTCACCCTCATCGACGGCACCGGAGCGGCACCGGTGCCCGACGCCGCCGTCCTGGTCGAGGGCGGCCTGATCGCCTACGCGGGGCCCGCGGCCGACGCGCCCGCGCCCCTGCCCGGCGACACCGTCGAGACCCTGGGCGGGCGCACCCTGCTGCCCGGTTTCGTCGACACCCACGTGCACTTCGGGTTCTCCGACGGCCGCGCCCTGGCCGCCAACAACGCGGGCGTCTCCCGCAGCCTGCACGCGTTCGAGTCCGCCGAACGGATGCGCGTCACCCTGGAGGCGGGCGTCACCGGCGCCCGCGACCTGGGCGGTGCCGACGCCGGGTTCCGTCTCGCCCAGGAGCGCGGACTGATCCGGGGACCGCGTCTGAGCATGGCGTTGCGCCTGATGAGCCACACCGGCGGCCACGCCGACTTCACACTGCCCTCCGGCGCGAACCCGCACGACTGCGAGCACACCGCCGTCGAGATCGCCGACTCCCCGCAAGAGGTCCGGGTGGCCACCCGGCGCCTGGTCCGGGACGGGGCCGACGTCATCAAGGTGTGCGCCACGGGCGGACTCTCCAGCCCCTCGGACGGCCCCACCGACGAGGGGATCACGGAGGAGGAGATCGCCGTGATCGTGGCCGAGACCGCCCGGCACGGCGGTCGGCCGGTCGCGGCGCACGCCCAGGGCGCGGCGGGGATCAGGAACGCGGTGCGCGGCGGGGCCGCCAGCATCGAGCACGGCTACCTCGTCGACGACGAGGGCATCGACCTCATGTTGGAGCGCGGCACGTTCCTCGTGCCGACACTGACCACCTTCGACTTCGAGGACCGGGCCCACCTCATGACCCGCAAGGCGGTCGAGACCAAGCGGGCGCTGGCCGAGGAGACCTACCGCAGGATCTCGCACGCCGTCAGCCGGGGGGTCAGGGTCGCGATGGGCACCGACGCGGGCATCTCCGAGCACGGGCGCAACCTGCGCGAGCTCGCCCAGCTGGTGTCCGTGGGACTGACCCCGATGGAGGCGATCCAGGCGGGTACGAGCAACGCCGCCGCCCTGGTGGGCACCGCCGACCGGACCGGCACCGTCGAGGCAGGCAAGCTCGCCGACCTCGTGGTGTGCGAGGGAGACCCCCTCACCGACATCGCCCTGCTGGGCGACCGGGCCAACGTGGTGCTGGTCGTGCAGGGCGGTCAGGTCGTCAAGGACACCCGGGCCTGACCCGGCCCCGACGCGGAACGAGGGGCCCGGCGCGCCGTCCTCGCGCCGTGCCCCTCGGAGGCGGGGTCAGGCCGCGTTCTTGCGGCGCTGGCGCACCGCCTCGGCCAGGTTCTCCAGCACGCCTTCGGTCGTCTCCCAGCTCATGCACTTGTCGGTGATGGACTGGCCGTAGGTGAGCCGTGCCGGGTCACCCAGCTTCTGGGCGCCCTCCACGATGAAGCTCTCCAGCATCACGCCGATGACGCCCTTCTGGCCCTCGGCGACCTGGGCGGCGATCTCGCGGGCCACACCCGCCTGGCGGACGTGGTCCTTGCCGCTGTTGGCGTGGCTGGCGTCGATCATCAGGCGGCGCGGCAGCCCCGACCCCTCGATGACGTCCAGGGCGGAGGCCACCGACGCCGGGTCGTGGTTGGGGCCGCTACGGCCGCCGCGCAGGATCACGTGGCAGTCCGGGTTGCCCTCGGTGACCACGACCGATCCGGCCCCGGCCGGGTCCACACCGAAGAACGTGTGGGAGGCGGCGGCCGCGCCCACGGCGTCCACGGCCACCTGCACGTCGCCGTCGGTGCCGTTCTTGAAGCCCACCGGGGTGCTCAGGCCGCTGCTGAGCTGGCGGTGCACCTGGCTCTCGGTGGTGCGGGCCCCGATCGCGCCCCAGGAGACCACGTCGGCGATGTACTGCGGGGTGATCGGGTCGAGGAACTCGGTCCCGGCGGGAAGGCCCAGGGCGTTGATGTCGAGCAGGAGCTCGCGGGCGGTGCGCAGGCCACGGTGCACGTCGTAGGTGTCGTCGAGGCCCGGGTCGTTGATCAGGCCCTTCCATCCCACCGTGGTGCGGGGCTTCTCGAAGTACACGCGCATCACCACGCACAGCTCGCCGCTGACCGAGGGCACGAGGTCGCGCAGGCGGCGCGCGTAGTCCAGCGCGGACTCGGTGTCGTGCACCGAACAGGGTCCGACGACGACCAGCAGGCGGTCGTCGGTGCCGTCCAGGACCCGCTTGACCTCGGCGCGCGAACTCTCGACGAGGGCGGTGCTCTCCTCGCTCATGGGGAGTTCGGCGAGCAGGTCCTGAGGGGCGATGAGCGGTGTGTAGCTCGCCACCCGTGTGTCGTTGGTGCTCGTCATCTTCTCCCCGGTCCCATCACGTCGATCGCCTGGCGACAGATGCTCGTGCCGCACACCGACCGTAGCGCGGTCCCGGCGGGCCGGTGCGGCCGAGGTGGGAATTGTCCGGGTATTCCGGGGATGGGAAAGGCCACACGGCGTGCATGGGCTCACCGGCGTCCCAACCGGCGAGACACAATGGCGCCGGCGGCCATTTCCGATCGGCGGAGCGCGTCTTACGGCGTCAGTCTTTCAGGCCCGGGAGGTCCTCCTCCCAGTACTCGTGCGGATGGCGGGTTCCGTCCTCCTGCGTTCCGCGCGCGGCCTCGGCCCGGCGCAGGCGCACCCGCCGGATCTTGCCCGAGACGGTCTTGGGCAGGTCGGCGAACTCCAGGCGGCGGACCCTCTTGTGGGGTGAGAGGCGTCTTCGGGCGTACTCCAGGATGGCGCGGGCGGTCACGGCGTCGGGTGCGACGCCCTCGGCCAGGGTCACGTAGGCCTTGGCCACCGCGAGCCGCAGCCGGTCGGGGGAGGGCACGACCGCGGCCTCCGCCACGTATTCGTGTTCGATGAGCACGCTTTCGAGTTCGAATGGTGAGACGCGGTAATCCGACGCCTTGAACACGTCGTCGGACCGGCCGATATAGGTGAGGAATCCACGCGAATCCCGAGTCGCGATGTCGCCGGTGTGGTACAGGCCGCGGCGGGTCGCCTCACGGGTGTCGTCGGGGGCGTCCGCGTAACCGGTCATCGTCCCCACCGGGCGGTCCGACAGGTCCACGCAGATCTCGCCGGTGTCCGAGGGCTCCTCCGTCTCCGGGTCGACCAGGACGATGTCGTAGCCGGGTGCGGGGCGCCCCATCGACCCGGGCACCACCACCTGACCGGGGCCGTTCCCGACCAGCAGGGTGGTCTCGGTCTGCCCGAAACCGTCGCGGACCGTGAGGCCCCACGCCTGGCGGACGTGCTCGACGATCCACGGGTTGAGCGGTTCCCCGGCCGAGACCGTCTCGCGCAGCGGCACCCTCCACTCCGCCAGGTCCACCTGGGCCAGCATCCGCCAGACCGTGGGCGGCGCGCACAGCGTGTGCGCGCCGCAGCGCACCACCGCGTCCAGCAGGAAGGCCGGGTCGAACCGCTCCTGGTTGACCACCAGCACCGTCGCCTCCGCGTTCCAGGGCGCGAACACGCTGCTGTAGGCGTGCTTGGCCCATCCGGGGGCCGACACGTTCAGGTGCACGTCGCCCGGCTGGACCCCCAGCCAGTACATGGTGGACAGGTGTCCCACGGGATAGGAGCTCTGGGAGTGGGTGACCAGCTTCGGCCGGGCGGTGGTGCCGGAGGTGAAGTAGAGCAGCAGGGGGTCGTCGGGGGAGGTCGGAGCCGGCTGGGTGAAGTCCAGCCCCGAGTGCTCCGAGTCCGGATAGCTGAGCCACCCCTCCATGTAGCCGACGCAGATCCTCGTCCAGTGGCCCTGGAGGGGCTCGAACCGCGCGGTCTGCGCGGGCGAGCAGATTACGTGCGCCACCTCGCCGCGGTCCAGTCGGTCCACCAGGTCGGCGTCTGAGAGGTTCGTGGCGGTCGGAGTGACCACGGCCCCCAGCTTGATCGCGGCGAGCAGCACCTCCCACAGCTCCACCTGGTTGTCGAGCATGAGCATGATCCGGTCACCCGGGTGGACGCCCTGGCCGAGCAGCCAGTTGGCCACCTGGTTGGAGCGCTCCGACAGTTCGCGGTAGGTGTGGTGGACCTCGGACCCGTCCGCCTCCACCAGCCACAGAGCCGTCCGGTCCGGCCGTGTGGCGGCCACGTGGTCGAAGTGGTCCAGAGCCCAGTTGAACCGCTCCGGACGCGGCCACGTGAACTCGCGGTGGGCCGTCTCCTGGTCATCCCGGTGCTGAAGGAGCAGGTCCCGCGCGGCGCGGAACTCCCGTGCCCCCTCGGACATCTCGTGCGTCATCGAAGGCCTCCGGTTCGGGGGCGGCGCGCCGGGCGCACCGCCCACGTGCTCCCGGCCACCGGGCGGGTGGCGGGACGGGGTGTGCCCCTGCGGTTCTACCCGCAACGCCACGCTCCGACCCCTCACCGCCACGGCGGACCGCCGAGCGGCTCCGAGGGGCACGGCAGGCCAGGGGTGTCCGCCACGACCGGCACCCCTAGGATGGTCTCCCATGGAGGAACTGCACGGACACCACGCCATCTGGCGGTTCGACGAGGAGACGGTGCGCATCGGTTTCGGAACCGGGCGCAAGGTTCCCGCCCTGTTCAGGGCGTTGGGGCACTGCGCCGTCCCGTTGAGCGCGGTCCGCGACGTGGAGTTCACCCCGGGCGACCGCAAACACGGATGGCGGCTGCGGATTCGGCTCGTGGACGGGGCCGACCCCTACGCGCCACTGGAGACCGCGGGTGCGTCGGGAGCCTCCTCGCCCCTCGTCCTGACGGGACCACACGAGCGCGAACTCGTGGCCGAGTACTGCGCCGACCGCATCACCGAGTCCTCCCGCTACGCCCGCGAGACCCTCACCGCCCCGCTCGACCCGGCACAGGTGGCCAAGGCCCTGGTGGTGGGCCTGCCCTACCAGGCGCGCACCGGCGAGGGCTCGGCGACCTTCGACGGCGAACGCGTGCGGCTCGTGTGGGACGGCTGGATGGCCAGCACGGCCAAGGGCCAGGAGAAGTCGCGCGAGTTCCCCGTTTCGGAGATCGAGTCGCTGCGGTGGTACCCCCAGCGCGACTTCGACGAGGGCTTCCTCCGGGTCGTGCTGCGCGGAGTGACGATGCCCGAGGCCTCGGGACTGGAGAACGACTTCTTCACCCTCGCGTCACACGGGCTGAAGGGCAGCGAGGAGAGCCTGCTGATGGCGGCCACCGTCAACACCCACATCGCGCTGGCCGCGGGGGAGACCGAGGACGAGGCCGACGACGGTGTCCCCGCCCTGGAGCCGGCCCCGCCCGCCCGCGACGAGGCGAGCGACGAGATCTTCGCCAAGATCCGGGAGCTCGGCCGCCTCCACGCCGAGGGACTGCTGACCGACAGCGAGTTCAGCGGCAAGAAGGCCGAGCTCCTCGACCGGATCTGACCCGAGTCCAGTCACCCACCCACGAAAGGGCCACGCCTTGCGCACCTTGTACCCGCCCATCGAGCCGTACGACTCGGGCATGCTCGACGTCGGCGACGGACACCGCGTCTACTGGGAGCTGTGCGGAAACCCGGCGGGCAAGCCGGTGGTGTTCCTGCACGGTGGCCCGGGCGGCGGCTGCACACCCGACCACCGCAGGCTCTTCGACCCGGAGCGGTACCGCGTGCTGCTGTTCGACCAGCGCAACTGCGGCCGGTCCACACCGCACGCCAGCCGGATGGACGCCGACCTGTCCACCAACACCACCTGGGCGCTGGTCGAGGACATCGAGCGCCTGCGCGAGATGATCGGCGTGGACGCCTGGCAGGTCTTCGGCGGCTCCTGGGGCAGCTGCCTGGCCCTGGCCTACGCCCAGAAGCACCCCGACCACGTCACCGAGCTGATCGTGCGCGGCATCTTCACCCTGCGCGACCAGGAACTGCGCTGGTTCTACCAGGAGGGCGCCTCCCACCTCTTCCCCGACCTGTGGGAGTCCTACCTGGAGCCCATCCCGGAGGAAGAGCGCGGGGACCTCATCGGCGCCTACGCGCGCCGGCTGGAGTCACCGGACCGCGAGGTGCGCCTGGCGGCCGCCCGCGCGTGGAGCGTCTGGGAGGGGTCGACGATCACCCTGCGGCCCAGCCCCGCGCTGCGCGAACACCATGCCGACGAGGACTACGCGCTCGCCTTCGCGCGGATCGAGAACCACTACTTCCACAACAAGGGGTTCTTCACCCCGGAGCAGCTCATCGAGGGAGCCGAGCGCATCCGGCACATCCCCGGCGTGATCATCCAGGGCCGCTACGACGTGTGCACCCCGGTGCGTACCGCCTACGACCTGCACCGCGCGTGGCCGGAGGCCGACTTCCACATCGTCGACGACGCGGGTCACGCCTTCAGCGAGCCCGGCATCCTCGACCTCCTCATCGAGGCCACGGACCGCTTCGCCAAGGAGTGAGCCGGAGGGGGCCGCGCCACCCGGCGCGGCCCCGCCGCTCAGCCGCGGTCCGGCACCCAACACGCGGGGCGGTCGCCGTCCGCGGACACCGGGTCCAGGGGACCGTGTTCGGCCAGCAGGTCCCGGGCCCGCTCCCGCGAGAGGTTGCGGGCCCCGACTTCCTCGGCGTCCCGCAGCCGGGCGTCGATCAGTTCGAGGGCACAGGTGCGGTCGGGCCCGTCCAGTTCGAGCAGCCCGGGCACCGCGTCGGCCGACAGCCCGCGCAGGTAGCGGGTGTCCACGCTCTGGAGATCCAGGTCGTGGTGGCTCTCGGCGATGCGCAGGTCGGGGTCGCTGTAGGCGAACACGGCCAGGGCGGCCGCGCCCAGGGCCACCGTCGCGCGGGGCAGCCAGCGCGTCGGGCGGCCCAGGCAGTTGAGCAGTCCCGCCACCATGATCAGGCCGAACAGCAGCGCGATCCACACGATCCACGCTTCGGCCGCCACCCGCAGCCGGGTCAGCCCGAACACGTCGATGTACAACTGGAGGCGGGCCATCGCCGAGGCCAGGATGACCAGCGTGAGCAGGCACAGTACGCCGAGGAGCGCGTTGCGCGGGATGCGGGGGGCGGGCACGAGCCGAACCGTCAGCGCGACCACGCCCAGGACCAGCAGACCCACCATCACCAGCTGGAAGAAGCCCTGTCGGGCGTACTCGGCGTAGATGACCCCCGCGACCCGCTGCACGTAGTCGTCGCCGCCGAACATGGCGGTGGCCTGCACCCCGAGGAAGGCCGAGAACAGCGCGGCCAGGGACCCGAGCGGGACCGCCCACACCCAGACCGGCCAGGCCGACCGCTCGTCCGGTTCCTCCGTCCGGCGCGCCAGCGGCGCAGCGACGGGGCGGGGACGGCGTCGGGCGGCCAGCACCGCCGAGCCCGTGAGGAGGACGGTCGCCAACGCTGAGGCCGGGTGCAGCCAGCCCAGACGCACGTCGGGCGCGACGAACAGCCTTTCGAGGTGCGTGGCGAAGACGGGGTCCGCCAGGGCGAACAGCCCGCCGAAGACCACGAGCAGCACCAGGGTGGCCCCGACCGTGGCCAGTGCGGGCACGAGGAGCCGGTTCGACGACCTGAACCGGACCAGCGGGCGTACCAGGAACCTCGGGGCGGCGACGGCGTCACGCACCAGGGCCGTCGCCCCCGCGACCACCCCGGACGCGCTCCCGCGCGAAGCGGGGTTGTGCACGGAGAACGCGAGCGAGGCCAGGAGGAACGCCGCCGTCAGCGTCCAGGCCAGGACCCAACCCGCGTCCCGCAGCGCCGCCGTGGCCAGGAGGACGGCGGCCAGGCCGCCGTACACGGCCGACCATCCCCGTCGGCGCCGGTCGGGTCCCTCCGCTCCCGACGGCTCCTGCGGCGGCTCGATCCCCTCGGTGGCCCCGGACCGCTCCGGAGCACGGGGGCGGGTCACCAGGGCGGTGATCGCGACGGACGCGGCCAGCGCCCCGGTGATCACCACGCCGACTCCCGGGCGGTCGAACGTGGCCAGGGCCAGCGCCACCGCGCCCGTGCCCACCGCCGCCGGGGACAACCACACCTGGGCGTCCGGCAGGGGCGGGCGTGGCGGTGGAGGCGTGAACGGGGGCGGCGGGGGTGGCCAGGGAGGTGCCGGGGCGGCCGTTCCCGGGCCCCGGCCCGTGTCCCCGGCACGGGCCTCCTCGAAGACGGGCCCCTCGGCGCCCCGCGCACCCTCGGTGGCGGGGGTCCGCTCCGCACTGCCGTCCGGGACGGGGGCACCACCGCCTTCCCCACCGGTACCCCTGCTGGTTCCCTCCGTGCCGTCGTCCGAGGTGGCGGCCCCGGTCGTGTCCGGCGCCCGCGCACCCGCCGCCTCCGGGTCCGTGCCGCTCTCGCGCGGGACGGTCTCGTCCGTGCTCATGGCCCACCTCTCACGACACTGCTCCTCAGGGGACGGACGTGGGGTGTGATGACGCCCGCGCGGGACTGGTTCCTCCGCAGTGGAGGGGTTTCCGGGCCGAGGAGACCTGTGGCTAGGGTGTTGCCACCCGCAGACCCCCAAGGGCCCAGCCCGAGAGAGAAGGACGAGATGCGAGTCGAGGTCGACTACGACCAGTGTGAGAGCAACGCCCTGTGCATGGCCGCAGCCCCCGAGGTCTTCGAGGTCAGGGACGACGACTTCCTGTACCTCCTGACCGAGGAGCCGGGTGAGGAGCTTCGGGAGAAGGTCCTCAAGGCCGCGCGGCTGTGCCCCAAGCAGGCCGTCACCGTGACGGGGTGACCCCTGCCGCGGCCAGCGCCTCCTCCCAGGAGGTGGGCTTCTCCAGCAGGCCGCGATAGCGCATGGTGCGCGGGGTGGAGCGCAGTCCGAGGACCCCGGTCAGCATCCCCCCGCGCCCCAGGAACGCCACGAACTTTCGGTCCTCCGGAGACCCGTGCACGAAGGCGACCTGATCAGCGGGTGCGCCCTGCCCCAGGAGCTGGATCTTCTTGCGGTACTGGTCCGACCAGAAATAGGGCACGGGGGTGAACGGCGTCCGCCCTGCCCCGGCGAGCAGGTTGCGGGCCGCCGCCTCACCCTGCTCGCTCGCGTTGGTCCAGTGCTCCAGTCTGATCCGGCCGCCGAAGCGCGGGTGCGGCCAGTTGGCGAGGTCACCGACCGCGTACACCTTCGGCACCGATGCGGCGGAGTAGGCGTCGCAGACCACCGAACCGTCTTCGAAGAGGTCGACACCCGAACCGCGCAGCCACTCCGTGTTCAGGTGTACGCCCACACCGGCCACCACCAGGGACGCGTCGACGCCGGAGCCGTCCGACAGGCGGACCCGCTCCACCCGGCCGGCGCCTTCGAACCCGCTCACACCCACACCCAGGCGCAGGTCCACGCCGTTCTCCCGGTGCAGTTCGGTGAGGACCTCCCCGATTCGGGGGTCGACCACCCGGGTCAGGGGGGTCGGGGCGGCCTCGACCAGCGTGACCTCCATCCCCACCGCACGGGCGCTCGCGGCCACCTCGGCGCCGACGAAACCCGCGCCGACCACCACAAGGTGCCCCGCGGAGTCGAAGGCGGCCCGGACCGCCTCGGCGTCGTCCAGGGTGCGCAGCACGTGCACCCCGGCCAGGTCGGTATCGGGCCTGCGGGCACGGGCGCCGGTCGCCACCACCAGCCCGTCGTAGCGCAGCGCGACCGTGCCCTCCGGCCCCCGCACGCGCACCTCGCGCGCGGCCGGGTCCAGCCCCACCGCTCGGGTGTTCGGCCGAAAGTCCAGGTCGAGTCCGTCGATGACGGAGTCCTCGCGCAGCTGGAGCGCGCGGTGTCCGGCGAGCCACCCCGGGCCGCCGTTGGCGGGGTCCAGCCCGACCCCGGTCAGGGCCTCCTTACTGAGCGGGGGCCGGGAGTAGGGCCGGTGCGGTTCGTCGCCGACCAGGATCAGACGACCCTCGAACCCCCGTTCGCGCAGGGCCTCGGCCGCGTGCAGGCCGGCCATGCCCGCACCGGCGATGACGATCTCGTTCAGGCTGTCCGACACCGATCTCTCCTGTTCACGAACTCCACGTCCTCCCCGCGCCCCGCCCCGGGACCGCACGGGGGTCCTACAGCGCCCGGACCTCACCGACCCTGCGGCCGCCGCCGTACACGGGGGTGGTGAGACGGTCGCCGACCGGGCCGACGTCCACTCCGAGGGCGTCCAGGGCGGTGAGCCCCACCAGCACGCGCGAGCGCTCTTCGGCGTCACCGTCGCTGATCTTGACCGCCACGGTCTCACCGGTCGGGGCGTTGAGCACGAGGACGCCGTCGGCGCCGATCTTGGAGACCAGTCCGGGCAGGCGGGTCATCAGGTCGGTGTCGACGCGCTCGGGTCCCGAGACGTACTCGGGGTGCGCGCTCATCGCCTCGACGACGGCGCGCTCGTGGGTGCCCTCGGGGGACAGTCGCATCCCCTGGACACCGCGTGCCAGTCCGGTGAGCGTGACGGCCAGCTGGGGCGCACCGCAGCCGTCCACCGCGGTGTGCGCGACGGTCTCCCCGCACATGTCCTCGGTCGCCTCCCGGACCATGAGCTGGAGGGGGTGCTCCGGGTCGAGGTAGTCCTCCGTGCTCCACCCGCGTGCGACGCAGGCGGCGAGCATGGCCGCGTGCTTGCCCGAGCAGTTCATGTACCGGGGCTCGGGCTCGCGGCCCGCGGCGACGAATGCCCGTCTCGCGGCGGGAGCGCCGGGGACGGCCGGTGGACACCGGAGGGCGTCGGCGGTCAGCCCGACGTCGGCGAGCATGCGCTCGGCCTCCGCGGCGTGGAACTCCTCACCACCGTGGCTGCCCGCCGCGATCGCGAGGGACCGGCCCTCCAGACGGGCGCCGGCGCGCAACACCGCCAGCGCCTGGAAGGGCTTGGCGGAGGAGCGGGGGAACATGGGATCGTGCACGGGGCCGCGCGCGTAGGCGATCTCACCGTCGGCGGAGAGTCCGATCACCGCTCCGTAGTGCACGCCCTCGCGCATCCCGGAGCGGACGATCTCCGCCAGCGGGGCGTAGCTGGGCAGCGGGGGCTGGTTCATGCGGCTTCTCCTCGCCGTACGGGCTGTGTGGTGGGTGTCCGTTGGTGCCGGGCACGCGTCAAAACGTACACACACCCCTCCTTCTTCCCGTTCGGCGGTGTGCTGTCGGCGTTCCCGGGGGGCGGGCGGTGTCGGGTCCGGGCAGTAGGGTCGTGAACCGACGTTGATCGACCACAGGGAGTAGGGGCAGACGATGGGAACGCTGCGGACGGGCGCACTGACCCGGAGAAGGGTCGGCACGCGGGCGGCGGACCTGGAGTACGCGGTACTCGACGTGGAGACCACCGGCCTGGACCCGCGCGAGGGCGCCCGTCTGGTGGAGATCGCCGTGGTGCGGGTGCGGGGTGACGGCACCCTCGTGGAGGAGTTCAGCACACTGGTGGACCCCCGAGCCCCCGTCAGCGGCCAGGAGTTCCACGGGATCGGCGAGGGTGACGTGATCGGCGCCCCCCGGGCGGAGGCGATCGTGCCCCGGATCACCCAGTTGCTCTCGGGTGCTGTGGTGGTCTGCCACAACCTGGACTTCGAGGAGCGCTTCCTCACCTCCGAGCTCGTCCCGGCCGGGCTGCCGCGTGGCTTGTCGGGGCTGTGCACGCTGCGGGCTCTGCGCTCCCAACTGGACCTGGCGCGGTACTCTCTGCCGCGCGCCACCCACCTGCTCAACGGAACGTGGCCCACCGGGCAGCACACGGCGCTGGGCGACGCCCGGGCCTGTGCCCGGCTGCTCGTGGAGATGATCGCGAACGCCCCGGGCGAGCTGCGTTACTCCGGTCCGGCCCCCCGGGTCCTGCGGACGCACGAGCGCCGGGACGAGCCGGTGCGCTGGAAGCCCCGGACCACCCCGTCGCCGGACGGACTGGGCCCCCTGAACGACTGGAAGGCGGACTGGCGCGGGACCGAGCTGGACGCCGCCCTGTGCGGCGGGGCCTTCCGCGCCACGGACCGGTCGGTCGCGGAGTCCGCTGCCCGGCGCGGGGCCAGGGCGCGCGGGCGGGCGGCGGCCGCCGCGGCGGTGACCGGCGGGGTCGCCGCCACCGTCGCGGGAGGACTGCTGGTGCGCCTGGCGAGGTCGGTCAGAGGCCGGAGAGGCTGAGGAAGAACGCGACGATCAGGGCGCTCCCGCCCACCGTCGTGAGGAGCGCGCGCCCCTGCTCGGTCAGCCGCGCGGAGACCAGGCGTATCCGTGGCGGCGCCGCGGTGCGCTGCGCCGTGGCGATCCCGCCTGCGGAGCGTGGTTCGGGCAGGCGTCCGGGCACGAAGCGGGGCACCTTGTTGAAGAGGGCGATCGACACCAGGGCGGCGCCGACGGCGATCAGCGTGAGGGTCACGAGGGAGAGGGCCTAACGGGACTCGGCGGCGTTCGGACGGGTACGCCCGGGTGGGGGTCGGGCAGTGCGGGTCGTTCCCCGCATCCGCGGCCTTCATGCCGTCGGGTGCTGGCCGCTAGCGGCCAGCACAGTGTTAGAACCTGGCCCTAACTACAGGCTGTTAATGGGTGCGAACTCTACGTGTTCGTCGGGAGGATCGTGTCCACGGTTTCGGTCCCGACCCCGAGGGCGCGCAGGACGAACCTGGTCACCAGGGCGTGCGTCCCGTCGATGTCGACCTCGCCGCTGACCAGGGGCAGCCGCTGCGACCCGACCATGGACAGGGTCAGCCCCGCCACGCGGTCGGCGGGGAGGCGGTCGAACTCCCCGGCGGCGGCGCCCTCCTCCAGGATCTCGGTGAGCAGGCGCTGCATCGGTGCCACGTGGGCGGCCAGCGCCTGGTAGGCGTCGGGTCCCAGGCTGGCGCCCAGCTCGGCGGCGGGCGGGTGCGGGTGCGCGACGATGCCCTCCAGCTGGAGGCGGACGAAGGCTGACAGGCGGCGGGCGGCCGAGACCCCCGAGGGCAGCTCGCGTTTGTACCGTTCGACGAACGCGCCGCTGACCTGCTCGGTGAAGGCCAGAAGCAGCGCGGGTTTGTCCGGGAAGTAGTTGTACAGCGCGGTTCGGGTGATGCCCGCCGCGTTGGCCACGTCGGTCATGGAGATGCGGTCGATCCCCTGGGACCTGGTCAGCTCCTCGACGGCGTCCATGATGCGCTCCCGTGTGCGGGCACGGTGAGCGGCGATGGTCGGAGCCGAGATCTTGGGCATGACACCTATGGTGGCACGGCGGCGGAGTACGGTGCGTCACGTCTGGAGGCCCGTGGAGGCCCGTGGAGGCTCGGGAGGCCCGTGGCGGTCTCAGGCGTGGAGCCTGCCCAGGTCGGCGAGGACCTCGGTGTTGAGCTGGTAGGCCAGCCGGGTCTCCCGGACGAGGAGGTCGGCGTCGCTCTCGTCGAGGTCCAGTGAGTCGAGCAGTTCGCGGTACCCGGAGCGGAACCTGGGCAGGCTCCCCAGGGCGTCGAAGACGTAGAAGGACACTCCGGCGTCGTCGGTGAGGCCGTACGCCCCGGCCGCGACCCTCCGGATGAACTGGCCCCCGGAGACGTCTCCCAGGTAGCGGGTGTAGTGGTGCGCGACGAATCCCGCGGGGTGGTCGGCCATCTGCTCGATGCGCGCCACGTAGGTGCGTGTGGCGGGGGTGGGATGGACCCGACCGCGCCAGTCGGGACCCAGGAGGTGGGCGAGGTCGGTCTCCAGGGCGGGTACGCGTTCGAGCTCGGGGCGGTGGAAGCGGCCCGCGACGGGGTCGTCGGCCAGTTCGCGGCCGACCCTTTCCAGCGCGACGTAGGCGAAGTGGTGCTGGGCGACCATCGCCGTGTAGCCGTCCAGGGACAGCCGTCCCTCCATGAGGGCCTGGGTGAAACCGTGGTGCTCGGCGGCCTCGTGGTCGCTCCAGGTCGCGGCGCGCAGCCGCGCGGAGAACGGTTCGGCGGTCTCCGCCGCCGTGGGGGCCTCGGCCGTGGCGCTCATCGACACCTGCACCTCTCGTTCCGGGATCTTTATGACATGATGTCATTTAGGTGGTTCGGGTTGTCAAGACGGATACGACACTCTGTCAGAAAAATAGTGACATCCCGCCCATTGCACGTGTATCGACATACGGTGCGGCCGTGTTCCGGTACGCGCCCCCGCAGGCGCGTCCGCACGTGCCGACCACCCGTGCGACCCCCCGGCCACGCCGGGGAGGCCCGTCCCCTCGGACCCCCACACACCCGGAACCCAGGGGGTTCCACCCCCCGACGTTGGATGTGTCTCGTCTCGTCCGCTGGTCAACTGGTCGCTGGGGCGTTTATCGTTTGGGTGTCGTGCGGTCCGAACCACCGGTTGGACCCGAGGTGTCCGTCTCGGGTACACGGCGTGACGTCCGACCCCGCGACCCCGTGAACCTTGAGGCGATGAGTGGATACCAGGAGAACAGGGCACGATCACGTGACAGTGATCGGTGACGAGGCGGCCCGAGCCGCGCACGGCGCTGCGACAGACGGCAGCGCCGCCCTGGGTGACGACACCGTCCTGGACGACCGGGTGGAGGCTACCGTCGAATCAGTTGACGTCCTGCTGATCGAAGACGATCCCGGAGACGCCTTCCTCGCGGAGGAACTCCTCGCGGACACCGCGCTCACCACCCGGATCACCTGGGTCTCCACGCTCCAGGCCGCCCGGGAGCACCTCACCGGCTTCCGGGGCTGCGTGCTGCTCGACCTCAACCTCCCCGACGGCCATGGCCTCGGCCTCCTGCGCGAGGTCCTCGAAGGCGCCCCCTCCGCCGCCGTCGTCGTCTTCACCGGCCTCGACGACGAACACGAGGGCATCGCCGCCGTGGCCGCCGGCGCCCAGGACTACCTGGTCAAGGGCCAGGTCGACGGCTCCCTGCTCGCCCGCAGCCTGCGCTACTCGCTGGAGCGGCGCCGCGCGGACGAGAACGCCCGCCAGCTGCGCGAGGCCCGTATGCGCGCCCGGGAGAACATGCGACTGGAACGAGGCCTGCTGCCCCAGGTCCTGCTCGCCCGCTCACCCCTGAGCCACCGCGCCTACTACCGGCCCGGCCGCAAGCGCGCCCTGGTCGGCGGCGACTTCTACGACGCGGTCGAGAAGGACGGCACCACCCACGTCATCATCGGCGACGTCAGCGGGCACGGCCCCGACGAGGCCGCCCTGGGCGTCAGCCTGCGCATCGCCTGGCGCACCCTGGTCATGAGCGGTGTCGCCGAGGCGCGCGTCCTGCCCAACCTGGAGGACCTCCTGGTGAGCGAGCGCGCCCAGGAGGAGATGTACGCGACGCTGTGCATGATCAGCCTCGACACCGGCAGTGACCGCGCCCGCGTGCGGGTCCTCGGCCACCCGCCGCCCATGATCGTGAGGGACGGTGTCGCCGAGGAGATCCAGGCCGCCCCGCAGCCGCCGCTGGGCGTGTTCCCGGTCGACCAGGACGAGATGACCGAGGTGGTCCTGCCCAAGGGCGCCAGCATGCTCTTCTACACCGACGGCCTGGTCGACGCCTACGACGGCGGACCTCCCGCCCGGCTGGAGGTGGCGGGGCTGCGCCGGATGGTGAACGGGGTCCTCAGCCAGGGCGTGGCCCTGTACAACCTGCCCGAACACCTGGTGGACGAGGCCGAACGCAGTAACGGCGGGCCGCTCCAGGACGACGTGGCGATGCTGCTCATCAACCACGGAGAGCCGGAGTGAGCCCCACCGGGGAGGAAGACCACGCCATGGACACCGAGCCCCGAACCGAGGACACCCCGGACGGGGGGCCGGGTAAGGGGGCGCGGACCTCCGTCGGCGGGACGCCCTTCGTCGACGCCGCCCCCGCCGGGCGCGTCCACTCCAGCAGGCACTCCTGGAGCCTGCGGCGCAGGGTCACCAGCCTGCTGACGGTGGTCGCCGTCGTGCTGGTGGTCGCCGTGTCGGTGATCACCCTCGCGGCCTTCCAGGCCAGGGACTCCCTGGTGCTCCAGGTCGACTCCCTCACCCCCGGTCTGAGCACCGTCGAGCAGACCCGCTCGGCCTACCTCAGCCAGGACCACGCCCTGCGCGGCTACATCCTCACCGGCGACCGCGACTTCCTCCAGCCCTTCGTCGAGCAGCGCATGTCGCTCGCCGAGCACCGCAGCGCCCTGGCCACCCTGGCCGACGAGAACCCCGACATCGCGCCCAAGGTCAACGAGCTCATCAAGGCGGGCGACGTCTGGAGCGAGCAGTTCGCCGAGCCCGTCCTGGAGGAGGTGCGCAGCGGCGAGAGCCCCACCCAGGCGGAGCTCCAGCGCGGTCGGGTGCTCTTCTTGGAACTCAACCGCGCCGCCGACGCCACCACCAACTACCTCGCCAGCGAGATCCAGGAGGCCCAGAGCGGTCTGACCCTGGCCACGCAGCAGGTCGTGGCCCTGCTGGTGCTGGTCGGGCTGGTCGTGGTGTTCCTGTCGGTGTTCCTGTGGGTGATGCTCCAGCAGTGGGTGCTGCGCCCCCTGGAGGACCTGGCCGGGCACATGCGCCAGGTCTCCGAGGGCTACTACGCCCACCGCATCTCCCTCCAGGGGCCGCCCGAGATCGTCCAGCTCGGACACGACGTCGACTCCATGCGCGAACGCATCGTGCAGGACCTGGACGAGGTGGCCTCCGCGCGCCGCAAGCTCCAGGAACAGTCCACCCTCCTGGAGCACCAGACCGAGGAGCTGCGCCGGTCCAACCTGGAACTGGAGCAGTTCGCCTACGTCGCCTCGCACGACCTCCAGGAGCCACTGCGCAAGGTGGCCAGCTTCTGCCAGCTGCTCCAGCGCCGGTACCACGGGCAGCTGGACGAACGCGCCGACTCCTACATCGACTTCGCGGTCGAGGGAGCCAAGCGCATGCAGACCCTGATCAACGACCTGCTCGCCTTCTCCCGGGTCGGCCGCACGAAGAACTTCGCGCCGGTCGACCTCAACGTGGCGCTCGACGACGCCCTGAGCAGTCTGGAGACACGGCTGGAGGAGGCGGGCGCCGAGATCTCCGGCGACACCCTGCCCACGGTCCAGGGCGACCGCACCCTGCTCACCCAGGTCTTCTTCAACCTGGTCGGCAACGCCGTCAAGTTCCGGGGCGAGGACGCGCCCGAGGTGCGCGTCACCGTGGAACGGCAGGGCGACGAGTGGGTCTTCTGCTGTTCGGACAACGGCATCGGTATCGAACCGCAGTACGCCGAGCGCATCTTCGTCATCTTCCAGCGGCTGCACACCAGGGAGAAGTACACCGGAACCGGCATTGGCCTGGCCATGTGCAAGAAGATCGTGGAGTTCCACGGCGGTCGCATGTGGCTCGACACCGGCCCGGAGAACCCCGAAGAGGCCGAAACCTCCGAGGGGACGGACTCCGGACGGACCGGAACCCGCATATGCTGGACCCTGCCCGTAGACACCGAGGCGGAGAAGGACGAGCCGGTTGCCGTGGAGGGAACCGAACCGGCCGACGCCGTCGATAGTGGTGTCGAGGGTACCGAGGTCGCCGAGCCCGCCCCCACGGACGAGGCGCCGACGGCCACACGAGAGTCCGGTGACTCCGGTCCGGAGGACGAGTCCCCCGCGGGCAGTGAACCCGAGGGGGAACCGCGCCCCCTGCCCGGCGGCGCTGGCGGTACGGTTCCACCCGGTCACGGGGCGGAACCCGTATAGGGGTCTGGAAGCTTGAGCGAGGTCATGTTGGTGCATCCCATTGAGGTGCTGCTGGTCGAGGACGATCCCGGTGACGTCCTGATGACCAAGGAGGCATTCGAGGAACACAAGCTGGGCAACCGGCTGCACGTGGTCTCGGACGGCGTCGAGGCGCTCCGCTTCCTGCGCCGTGAGGGCGAGTTCGCCGACGCCCCCCGCCCCCACCTGATCCTTCTCGACCTCAACCTGCCGCGCAAGGACGGCCGGGAGGTCCTGGAGGAGGTCAAGAACGACGACGACCTGGCGCACATCCCCGTCGTGGTGCTCACCACCTCGGAGGCCGAGGAGGACGTGCTCCGCAGCTACCGGCTGCACGCCAACGCCTACGTGCCCAAGCCCGTGGACTTCGAGCAGTTCATCCGGGTCGTCCGGCAGATCGACGACTTCTTCGTCACCGTGGTGCGACTGCCCAAGGGCTGAACCCGCGGTGAACACGGACGGAACCGGCACGCACCGCGCCGAACCGGGTGGGTGTGGCGGTTTTTCGTTACGGTAAGGGCATGAGCCTGCCGGAACCGCGTGACCCCTCTGGCCCCTACCGCGTCAGCGTCGTGTGCCTGGGCAACATCTGCCGATCGCCCATGGCCGAGAAGGTGCTCTCCGCCGACCTCGAACGCGCCGGGCTGCACGACCTCGTACGGGTCGACAGCTCCGGCACGGGTCACTGGCACATCGGCGACGGGATGGACACCCGCGCCGCCACGACCCTGCGCGTGCACGGCTACCTCACGACCCACACCGCCCGCCAGTTCGACCCCGCGGACCTGGGCACCCGCGACCTCGTCCTGGCCATGGACCTGGACAACCTCGACGAGCTGAGCGGAGCCGTGGCCGAACACGGCGCCGAACTCGGGTTCGACCCCGCCCGCCTGCGACTGTTCCGCTCCTTCGCTCCCGGGGTCGGCCCCAACCCGGAGGTCCCCGACCCCTACTACGGCGGGGACGACGGGTTCACCGCCGTCCTCAGCATGGTCGAGTCCGCGGCCAAGGGGCTGACGAGCGAACTCGCCACCCGGCTGCGGGGCTAGGCGCGTGGACGGGGAGGCGATCGTGCGGTCCATGGGCCCCGGGGGCGCGGGTGACGGAGCGGGCCGCCCCGGCCGCGACCCGCAGACCGGCACCCTCGCCGACCGGGTCGCGGCCCTGCTGGACACCGACGTCCGGCGCGCCGCCAAGGCCGGGACCAGCCATGACTGGACCCTCTCCTACGCCGAACTGGCCGACGGCACCCGACTGTTCGTCAAGTCCCAGACACGCGGGCACGAACCCGTCGGCGCGCTCCTGGCCGAAGCGCTCGGACTGGAGTGGCTCGGCCGGTGTTTCGGCTCCCCGGTGATCCGCCCCCTGGGCTGGGACGAACGCCTGCTGGTACTGCCCCTCGTCGAACAGGACGACCCCACACCCGCCGCCGCCGAACGGCTCGGCCGACAACTCGCCGGAACCCATCTGACCGGCGCCGACGTCTTCGGGGCGGACTGGCCCGGCTTCATCGGGCCGCTCCCCCTGGACAACACCCCCGCCCGCCACTGGCCGCGCTTCTACGCCGAACAGCGCCTACGCCCCTACCTGCGCAGGGCCCTGGACCTGGGCGCGCTCACCCCCACCGACGCCCGCGCGATCGAACGGGTCGTGGACGCGGTCGAGGACCTGGCGGGCGAACCCGAACCCCCGGCCCGCATCCACGGCGACCTGTGGAGCGGCAACGTGCTCTGGCGCGCCCGGGACGCCGTGCTGATCGACCCGGCCGCGCACGGCGGCCACCGCGAGGCCGACCTGGCCACGCTGGCGCTGTTCGGCCTGCCTCACCTGGACCGGGTCCGCGACGCCTACAACGAGGTCGCCCCGCTCTCCTCGGGGTGGCGCGGCCGGGTGGCCCTGCACCAGCTGCACCCGCTGCTCGTACACGTGTGCCTGTTCGGCGCCGCCTACCGCACCACCGCCCTGGAGGCCGCGCGGGCCGCCTACCGTGCCACCTGACCCCTCACCCCTTGACGCTGCCCGCCAGGAGTCCGCGCACGAAGTAGCGCTGGAGGAGGAAGAACACCAGCAGCGGGACGACGATCGAGACGAACGCGCCCGCTGTGAGCCGGTGCCAGGCCTCGCCCCGGGTCCCGGCCAACTCGGCCAGGCGCACGGTGAGCGGCGCCGTGGCGGCGTCGCCCCCGGCGAAGATCAACGCCACCAGCAGGTCGTTCCAGACCCACAGGAACTGGAAGATCCCCAGGGAGACCAGGGCGGGCGCGATCAGCGGCAGCGCCACCTTCCGGAAGATCGTCCCGTGCCCCGCGCCGTCCACCCGGGCCGCCTCGAAGAGCGACCTCGGTAGCTGGGACAGGAAGTTGTGCATCAGGAAGACGCCCAGCGGTAGCCCGAATACGGTGTGCACCACCCACACGTTGGTGAAGGCCATCGCCCCGGTGAGTTCCCACGCGGGCAGCACCTGCGCGCCGCCCACCGACACCCCCTGGGAGAAGAAGCGCAGCAACGGCACCAGGGCCATCTGGATCGGCACGATCTGAAGCGCGAAGACGCCCAGGAACACCCAGTCGCGGCCCCGGAAGTCGATCCAGGCCAGCGCGTACGCCGCCAGCGCCGCCAGGCCCAGGACGAACACCGTCGACGGCAGGGTGATCACGAACGAGTTCACGAAGTGGCTGGCCAGCCGGCCGTCGTTGGCGCTGCCGAACAGCACGTCCCGGTAGTTGTCCAGCGTCACCTCCGGGGAGCTGGGGAACGTCCACCAACCGCTGGTTCGGATCTGGTCGGCGGGCCGGAACGAGGAGACGAACAGCCCGGCGGTGGGCAGCGTCCACAGCACGGCGATCACCAGGGCGGCGAGGCTGGCCGCCCCGCCGCTGAGCCGCCCGCGCACCCGGGCGGCGGCGCTGCGGTTCCGGGATGCGGTCTTGCTCATGCCAACTCCCTGGCCTTGCGGTTGCGCCGGATCTGGAGGACGACCAGTGGGACGACCAGGACGAACAGGACCACGGCCAGCGCGGACCCCTGGCCCATCTGTCCCTGCGAGAACGCCTGGCTGTACATCTCGTTGGCGATCACGCTCGTGCCGTAGTTGCCGCCGGTCATGGTGCGGACGATGTCGAAGATCTTGAGGGTCTGCACGGAGATGGTGATGAGCACGACCACCAGCGTGGGCCACACGGACGGCAGGGTGATCCGCGCGAACAGCTGCCACGCGCCCGCACCGTCGATGCGCGCCGCCTCCACGGTCTCGGTCGGGATCGCCTTGACGGCGGCCGAGAGCACCACCATGGCGAACCCGGACTGGACCCAGATCAGGACCAGGATCAGCAGGAACGTGTTGAGCGGCTGTTCGAGCAGCCACAGCCTCGGCTCGCCCCCGAACCACACGACGATCTGGTTGAGCAGCCCGTACTGTTCCTGGTCGGCGGGCCGGTAGGCGTACACGAACCGCCAGATGATGCTGGCGCCGACGAACGAGATCGCCATCGGCATGAAGACCATCGACTTGGCCAGCGACTCGAACCGCGACCGGTCGATGAGCACCGCGTAGAGCAGCCCGACGGCGGTGGCCAGGGCCGGGGCGAACAGCACCCACAGCAGGGTGTTGGCCAGGACCTGGAGGATCTCCGGTCGCTGGAACATCCACTGGTAGTTGGCCAGGCCGACGAACGCGTCCCCGGAGCGGTCGTGGAAGGACAGCACGATGGTGCGGACGACGGGATAGACCAGGCCGCCCAGGAGCAGTAGGACCGCGGGTCCGAGGAAGAAGGCCGCCTGCCAGCGGTCCCGGCGGCTCCTGGGGGCGTCGAGCAGGACGAGCATCAGGCCGATGACGCCGAGGAAGGCGGCGATCCCGATGAGCGCCCACACGAGCTTGGGCAGCTCGTTCAGAAGGGAGAACTCCATGGAAGACCCCTGGTGGTACCTGGAGGAGCGGGGAAGGTGTCGTGCGCCCGCCGACCGCCGTCACACGGTCGGCGGGGCGGGACGTCAGGCCGGGGCGGTCGACCCGCCCCGGCCCCCACCCGGCCACGGCGCCCTCAGAGGGGGCGACGGAACCGGGCGGAGGGCGGGGTCCCGTGCGGTCACGGCCACGCCGACTCGACGCTCTCCAGCACCGTCGCGGTGTCGGTCCCGGTGACCCAGTCGACCATGCCGCTCCAGAACACGTTGGTTCCCACGGAGGAGGGCATGGCGTCGCTGCCGTCGAAGTGGAAGACGGTGTCCGGGTCGTTCAGGACCTCCGCGGTGAACTGGTCGGTGGGGTCTGCCAGGACCGAGGGGTCCAGATCCTGGTGGGCGGAGACCCAGGACCCCAGGGAGGCGCGCTCGTTGGCGTAGGCGCCGGAGGAGAGGTACTCGTGCAACGCCACGACCTCGTCACGGTCGTCGAAGGCCACGACGAACTCTCCGCCGCCCATGATGGGCACCTCGGCCCCGGACTCCAGCGGAGGCAGGACGAAGCCGTAGACGTCGCCGTCCTCACCGATCTCCACGTCGTCCGCGAACTGCGCTCCGTAGAAGGAACCCATCAGGTACAGGGCGCAGCCGCCGTCGAGGAGGGGCATCCCGGCGTCCTGGAAGGAGGTGACGGCGATGCTGTCGACGCCGCCGAAGGTGCCGTTGACGTAGTCCTCGTTGCGGATGACCCCGTCCGCCAGGTCGAAGGCCTCCTCCACCTCGGGGGCGTCGAACGGGATGTCGTGGGCGATCCAGTCGTGGTAGACGTCGGTGCCCGAGGTGCGCAGGAGGGCGTTCTCGATCCAGTCGGTACCCGGCCAGCCCGTGGCGTCGCCGGACTCGAAGCCCACACACCAGGGCCGGGTGCCGTCTGCCGCGATGGTGTCGCTGAGCTCGATCATGTCGTCCCAGGTCTCGGGGACCTCGTGGCCGTTCTCCGCGAAGAAGGAGGGTGAGTACCAGACCATCGACTTCATGTTGGCGCCGAGCGGGGAACCGTACAGTTCGCCGTCGACGGTCGCGTAGCCCCGCCAGTCCTCGCTCCACCCGGACTCGACGTTCTCGCGTACGCCGTCCGACACCGGAACCGCGTAGCCGTCCCCGGCGGCGCGCTCCAGGAGGCCCGGCTGGGGGATGAAGGCGAGGTCGGGCGCGTTGCCGCCGTCGAGCCGCACCGGGAGCTGGGCCTCGAACTCGCCGCTGCCCTCGTACTGGACCGTGATGCCGGTGCAGGCGGCGAAGTCGGCCCAGGACTGTTCCAGGCGGTCGCCCTCCTCGTCCCGGATGGAGGCGTAGACCGAGACGGTGCCGCCGGTGCCCTCCCATTGTTCGTAGGGGGCGCAGTCGATGCCGGAGGTGTCGGCGGTGCCGCCGTCGCCCCCGCTCAGGTAGGAGCAGCCGGAGGCGAGGAGGACCACGCCTCCCGCGGCCAGCGCGCGTCGAGTCACCGAACCGGGCATGGGGGGTCTCACTCCTTCGGCACGCACACCCGCAGGGGTCGGGGTGTGATTCAGGTCATGCGTCTCTCGATGTAAGTCCCCTCCGGCGGGAAAGTCCAGACCTCGCGCAAATTCTTGCGTAACGATCCGAAATCTTGCGATCCGATCGTGTGTGCTGGGACTTCGTGGCCACGGGAACGGGCCCGGCGTGTGCCCCACGCCCGGTGGGGCCGACGGAGCCGTACATTGGGGACATGGCCGACGCACCCACCAGCCCTGGTCAGGGCTCCTCCGGACACGACGGACCCGAGCTGCACGTGGCCCTGCTCGGCTACGGCAAGGGCGGCGAGGTCTTCCACGCTCCGCTCATCGACGCGGTACCCGGGTTGCGCCTGTCCGCGGTGGTCACCGGCTCGCCCGAACGCGCCCGGGCCGCCAGGGAGCGCTACCCCGGGATCACCGTCCACCCCACCGCCGCCGACCTGTGGGCGAACGCCGGGCACTACGAGATCGCCGTCGTGAGCACACCCAACGACACCCACGCCCCGCTGGCCCGGGCCGCCCTCGAAGCGGGGATGGCCGTCGTGGTGGACAAGCCCTTCGCGCTCACCGCGCGCCAGGCCCGGGAACTCACCGACCTGGCCGATGAGCTCGGCCACGTGCTCACCGTCTACCAGAACCGCAGGTGGGACGCCGACTTCCTCACCCTGTGGCAGCTGATCGAAGAGGGAAGCCTGGGGCGTGTGCACCGCTTCGAGTCGCGGTTCGAGCGCTGGCGCCCCGTTCCCAAGGGGACCTGGCGCGAGACGGGAGACGCGGACGCCGGAGCCGGCCTCCTGTACGACCTGGGCCCGCACCTGATCGACCAGGCCGTGAACCTGTTCGGCCCGGTCGCCACCGTCTACGCGGAGATCGGGGCCCTGCGCCCCGGCGTGCGCGCCGACGACGACGTCTTCCTGGCCCTTAGGCATGTCCGGGGCACGCGCTCCCACCTGTGGATGAGCGCGCTCAGCGCGCGCAACGGTCCCCGGTTCCGCGTACTCGGGGACCAGGCCGCCTTCACCAGCTTCGGCCTGGACGGCCAGGAGGCGCGGTTGACCGCGGGGGAGCGCCCCGACGCCGCCGACTGGGGCGTGGTCCCGGAGGGGCGGTGGGGGATGCTCGGCGAGGGCGGCCGCTCCACACCGGTGCCCAGCGCGCGCGGCGCCTACCCGGAGTTCTACGCGGGTGTCCGTGACGCGGTGGGCGAAGGCGAACCGCTGCCGGTGGACCCGCACGAGGTGATCCACGGCCTGGAGGTGATCGAGGCGGCCCGCCGCTCCGCCCGAACCGCCTCGGTGGTGCGTCTGCCGGAGAGCTGACCGGTCGGTACCTGCGGCCCGCCACGGCGGGCCGGGGCACCGCGCCGCCGGAGCCGCGTCCGCACCAGGGGGCGCTCCACCCGGCCGACCCTGTGGACGACGCACCCGGCCCCTCCCCATGGCCCTATGTTGGAGACAGATACTTCCCACACGTCAGGAGCAGCGCCGTGGCCCAGGTCCTCGTGGTCGCCGATGACCTCACCGGAGCCAACGCCACCGGCGCACGGTTCGCCCGCACCGGGATGCGCGTGGCCACGGTGACCCCCGAGCACGTCAGCCGGGTCGCGGGGGAGTACGACGTGGTGGTCGCCAACCTCGACAGCAGACACGTGCCCGCCGAACAGGCCGCCGACCTGGTCACCGACGTCGTCGAGGCGGTGTGGCCGGTGGGGCTGGTGGTCAAGCGCACCGACACCACGCTGAGGGGCAACGTCGGCGCGGAGATCGAGGCCGCCTACGACGCCGTTCGGGAGAGGCTCCCCGCCGGGACCCGCGTCCGGGTGCTGTTCGCCCCGGCCTTCCCCGGTTCCGGGCGGATCACCGAGGACGGCGTGCAGCTGCTCGACGGTGTGCCGCTGGAGCGTACCGAACTCGCGCTCGACCCCCTGAGCCCGGTCACCACCAGTGTGGTCTCGGACATCCTCGCCGCCCAGAGCGACCTCGCCGTGCGGCACGTCCCGCTGCGCCGGATCACCCAGGAGATGCTCACCGCCGAGCTGCTGGCCGGCGACGAGCCCGTGGTGCTCTGCGACGCCAGCACCGAACAGCACCTCACCGACATCGCCGAGGCCGCGGCCGCCGCCCACCACGCCGAGGGGATCGTGTGGGTGACCGTCGACCCGGGACCGACCGGCGCCCTGCTCGCCTACGCACTGAGACTGCGCGGACAGGCCGGTTCCCGGGGGCCGCTGCTCGCCGTGGCGGGGAGCACCACCGACCTCACCCGCAGACAGCTCGCCACCGTGGCCCGCACCGGCGCGGTCCGATTCGTGGACCTGGACGCGGTCGCCCTCAGCGATCCGGCCAGTGACCACCCCGACCAGGTGGCGCGGGAGCTCACCGACCACCTGTCGTCCTCGGGATTTCCCGAGATCTGTGTGCTGCGGGTGGTGACCCCGGCCGCGCGGGTCCGCGAGCTGCCCGCAGGGGCCAGGGCGGAACTGCCGGGGAGGGTCGCCGGGCTGGTGGCCGACGTCGTCAACGAACTCGCCGACACGGTGGGAGCGCAGGCGCTGCCCAGCGGCCTGTACCTGACCGGAGGGGACCTCACCGCGAGCCTGCTGGACGAACTCGACGTGCACGCCTTCGACGTGGGCGGGGAGATCGTTCCGCTGGCCGTGCACGGCCACCTCAGCGGGGGCCCGCTCGACGGGACCCCGGTGGTGGCCAAGGGCGGGCTGGTGGGGGACGACATCACACTGGTGGAGTGTCTGGCGAAGCTGCGCCGGTCCGTGCAGGCCAGGCTGCACCAGGTGCACTCGGAGGTGTCGGAACACGTGATCCCCGTCCCCGGAAGGGAACACGGCTGAGGCGTCTGTTCCTCTGCGTTGATCGTGTCCGTCCCCCGACGACATGCGGACGCGGGCTCCCCGCGCACGCCGAGATGATCCCGCGGCCCGGCGCCCGCTCCGGCCGCCGGGTCTCCCCGCGTCAGGGGAGGGCGCCTGCGGTCAGACTCTCCAGCCGTCAGCTCTTCGGGGTGACGTGGTTAACGACCAGCTTCCCCACCAGCTCCGCGAGCACTCCGGGGACCTCCAGCGGACCCATGTGGCCCAGGCCCGGGACCACCCGGACCTCCTCGCAGTCCTGGACCAGGCCGCTGATGTGGTGCGCGTGCCACTGGGGGGTCAGCTTGTCCTCGTCCCCGCCCACCACGACGGTGGGCACCGCGATCTCGCGCGCGGAGTCGGCCAGGTCCAGCCTGGTCATCACCCGGCCCCACTCGCCGCGCGGGACACCGCCGCACCCGTGCACCAGGCGGGCGCACAGCCGCTTGGCCGCCGGACTGGTGCCCTTCCCCATGACGAGGTACCGCAGCACGCTGGCGCTCCCGGCGTTGGCCGGACCCAGGGGGAGCGGCGCGGTCAGGAAGACCCTGGCGCCCAGCTTGCCCAGCGGCCCGGGCAGGGGGATGGCGGTGGACCGGTCTGGTAGCTCGGCGCACCCGGTGTTGGTGAGCAGCACCGCCCCCACCCGCTCCTTGAAGGTGGCGCGCGGGCCGGACGCCATGATGGTCATCCCGCCCATGCTGTGTCCGGCCACCAGCGCCCTGCTCCCGGCGGGAACGGTGGCCTCCAGGACGGCGCACAGGTCGTCGGCGAGCTTCTCCGTGCCGTACCCCGCCCGGGTGAGGGGGGTCTGGCTCCGACCGTGGCCGCGCTGGTCGTACAGGACCACCCGCAGGCCCGGGTCGAGGTCCCGTACCACGGGACCCCAGGAGGCCAGGGACGTCGACCAGCAGTGGGAGAACACCACGGTCGGTCCGTCCGAGGGGCCGCGCACCTCGACGTGCAGCAGGGTGCCGTCCGCCGAGCGGACGCGGAGCTCCTGCGCGTGTCCCACGTGTCGTGTCGCCATCGGGGTCTGCCTCTCGCTCGGGTGGTGGGTGCCCCTCCGGGACGGCGCGTGGCCCGGAGGGGCGATCTGGGGGAGGCCAGTGGCCTCGGGGGTCAGTCGTCGAGATCGATGCTGGGCACGGCGAAGGGCGGCGTGCCCGACCCGTGGACGGGGTGCCCGCCCCACAGGTTGGGGGTGTCGAGCCTGCCGACCCCCTCGTGCCCGTCGGGGGTGCGCACGACGACCGTACGCGCCCCTTGCTCGTAGGCCCGGGTCAGCCCCGGCTCCGGGGCCAGCCGCCCCTTCCAGCGGTAGTCGCCGGTGAGCGGGGAGAAGTGCCCGGCGAAGTGCGCCCTGACCTGGAAGCTCTCGGCCGGCTTGGCGTCGCCGCCGTCGGCGGACTCCTGGAGCAGCAGGACGGTGACCGTGCCCTGGTACTCCTCTTCCTCGTCGTCGAACCCGCTCACGCGGACGCTCCTTCCGGGACCCGGGCACCGGACCGGCCGGTGGAGGGGGCGCGGCGCAGGTCGTAGTTGTGCGGGTCGAACCAGCGGGTGCGCAGCGCGTAGTTCCAGGTGAAGGTGGGCCACAGGGTGGTGTTGCGGCCCTGCTCGTTGAGGTACCAGCTGTCGCAGCCGCCGGTGACCCACACGGTTCCGCGCATGGACCTGTCCACCATCTCGTTGTAGGCGCGCTGGGCCTCCGCACGGGGCTCCAGCCGGTCGATCCGGTTCCTGCAAGCGAACCCGAGCGCCTGCATGGTGTACCGGATCTGTGCCTCGATCATGAACACCTGCGAGGTGTGCCCCAGCCCGGTGTTGGGCCCGGCCAGCACGAACGCGTTGGGGAAGCCGTTGACGGTGGTGCCCCGGAAGGCCTGGACGTCCGTCCCCCAGTGCTCGGCGAGAGAGTGCCCCCGGGCGTCGTACACGCGGTGGGCGATGGGCGGGTCGGTGACCTGGAACCCGGTGCCGAGGATGATGGTGTCCACCTCGTGCTCGGTCTCCCGGCCGGAGGCGTCCCGGGTGACCACCGAGTTCGCCCGGACCTCGACGATGCCGTCGGTGACCACGTCCACGTTCGGCCGGGCCAGGGCGGGATAGTAGTCGTTGGACATCAGGATGCGCTTGCACCCGGCCCGGAACGTCGGTGTGAGCTTGCGCCGTAGCTCGGGGTCCTTCACGCTGCGGTTGATGTTGGCCCGGCCGAGCCGCTCCACCACCCCGAGCAGCCGGGGGTTCTTGGCGAACCCGAGGATGTAGGTCTCGCGTCCCCAGTAGATGCTCTTGCGGGCGATCTGTTGGGCACCGGGCACGTTGCGGTAGAGCCAGCTCTCCGCCTTGGTGATGTCGCGGTCGTGCCGGAACATCACCCACGGGGCCGTGCGCTGGAACAACGACAGCCTTCCCACCAGCGGCTGGATCTTCGGCACGAACTGGATGGCGGACGCCCCGGTGCCGATCACCGCCACCTTCCGGCCGCTCAGGTCGTGGTCGTGGTCCCACTCGGCGGAGTGGAAGAGCCTGCCCTCGAAGGAGTCGAGGCCCTTGATGTCGGGGTAGGTGGGGTCGGCGAGCGGACCGGCGCCGCTCACCAGGAACTGAGCGGTGACGGTGCCGCTGGTGGTCTCGATCCGCCAGCGGTTGGCCTCGGGTTCCCAGTGCGCCGCCAGCACGTCGCTGTTGTGGCGCACGTGCCGGTCGACGCCGTGCTCCCCGGCGACCCGCTTCATGTAGTCCCAGATCTCCGGTTGCGGGGAGAAGGTCCGGCTCCAGCCGGGGTTGAGCGCGAAGGAGAAGGAGTACAGGTGGGAGGGGACGTCACAGGCGGCGCCCGGGTACGCGTTGTCGCGCCAGGTCCCACCGATGCCGTCGGCCCGTTCGAGGATCACGAAGTCCCGTAGCCCCGCCTGGGTGAGGCGCACGGCCATGCCGATCCCGGCGAACCCGGAACCGATGATGGCGACCCGGTGGTGCGGCACTGCTTCGGTCACGATGCTGTTCCCTTCGTGCGGCCCGGTGCGGCCGTGGACGCCGGTGTACCGACCGGTGAGTACGGCCCCCGGGGAACGTGGCGCGTGACGTCCCCCGGGGGGAGGGTGTCGGGGCCCGAGCGTGTGGCGCGTTCGCTCTCGGTCCCCGACGTCTGGGCCGCCGCCGGAGGACGTGGCGCGTTACGCCTCCGGCGGCGGTGTCTCGGGGAGAGGGGGTCCTCTCGGGGGGAGGGAGGGGGCTAGCGGCCGAGCAGCCCGGCCTTCTTCCAGAAGTACCGTCCCAGGCCGGTGATCGCACCCGCGGTGTCCAGGGTGCCGACCACCTTGCGGGCCGCCCAGGTCTTGGTCTCCACCCAGTGCGGGTTGGCCCTGGCGACCCGGTAGGCCTCCTTGGGGTCCAGCCCGACCTGCGCGTAGACCTTCGGGTTGATGAGTCGGGTCGCGGAGTAGTAGGTGACCAGGCCCAGGACGATCCGGCTGTAGGCCTTGTTGAGGGCGCCGCGCTCGGGCCAGTCGCGCTGGAACTCCTCGCGGGCGTAGCGCATGTGGCGCGCCTCTTCGGTCACGTGGATGCGGGCCACGGAGCGCACCAGCGGCAGGATCTGTTCGTCCGGGACGGCCTCGCGCTGGAGCTGGTCCAGGACCTCCTCGACGAAGAGGGCGCCCGCGAAGATCAGCGGCCCGTGCGCGATGGCCTTGAACACCCGGCCGAGGTGGAAGGTGACCGGGTCGAGCCGGTGCGCCTCCCAACCGAGCTTTTGCACCATCTTCGCGAACATGACGGTGTGGCGGCACTCGTCGGCGATCTCGGTGTAGGCGTACTGGACGTGGAGGCTGGTGGGGTCGTTGTGGTAGGCGTGCCGGACGAGCATCTGCATGAGGATGGTCTCGAACCAGATGCCGATGGTGGCGACGCTGGCGACCTCCAGGCGCGAGAGCTCCTTGCGCTTCCCGTCACTGAGCTGGTTCCACAGGTGGGTGCCGTAGAGGGAGATGCGCTCCGGGCGGATCGCCCACATGTCGGGGTCGACGGGCGCGTCCCAGTCGATCTCGACCAGGGGGTCGAAGGAGGCCTTGGCGGAGCCGCGCAGGAGGCGCTTGGCGATGTCCTCGCGGTCGGTGGTCTTCGGCTTGGCGACGACTTCGGCGGTCATCTCGTTCCTCCTCAGGAGGCGCTGGTCTGGGCGTGGGGGGAACCGTGGCGCGCGTGCAGCCCCCGGGCGATCTCCGCGTCGGCGAAGGCGCCGTCGGCGAGGAGGAGGCCGAGCTGGAGCGACACGATCTGTTCGGTGGTTCCGGGGAAGTGTTTGGTCAGGTGCAGCGCGGCGGTCCCGAAGGCGGTGCAGGCGACGTCGCGGGGGGCGCGTCGGGCGCCCGCGGCGCGGACCACGGTCATGACGGTGTCGCGCTCGGCCTCGGCGGGGACGAGTCCGTCGAGGGAGGCGCCGGTGGCGCGGGAGCTCTCGTGGATGGGGGTGTCCACGTAGCCGGGGTAGACCGTGGTGACGCCGACGTGCGTGCCGTACTCGGCGCGTAGGCAGTCGGCGTAGGCGGTCACCGCGCGCTTGGAGACCGTGTAGGCCCCGGCGAGCGGGAGCTGGAGGTTGGCCAGGAGCGAGGCGGTGACGATCACGCGGCCGCGGTTCCGGAGCAGGGCGGGCATCGCGGCGGCGGTGACGCGCCAGGTGCCGAGGAGGTTGACCTCCAGCGCCTGGTGGGCGTGGGAGTCGGGCAGGTGGCCGATGTCCACGGAGGGCCCGACCCCGGCGTAGTGGATGAGCAGGTCCAGGCTCCCGCCGAGCTGGTCGACGGCTTCGGCGATCGCGGTCCGTACCTGCTCGTCGTCGGTGATGTCGCAGGCGATGACGCCGGGGGCGGGCTTGCGGTCGATCCCGACGACGTTGACGCCGAGGTGGCGCAGGACGGCCACGGTGGCGCTGCCGAACGCGCCGGAGGCGCCGGTGACGATGGCGTTCTGGCCGGGCAGGCGGCCCAGGTGGCGCGGCAGGGGGGTCGTCATGTGATCTCCTCCACAGTCATTGCCGGAACGTTACAACGAGCATTGTCACAATGCAATGGGTAGACCACGGAAATTTACTCGCCAGTAAAGTCGGGGACTCCCGGTGGTGACGGGGGTGTGCGGGGTCCGTCGGCGTGCGGAGGGGCCGCGCGCCCGTGCGCGGCCCCCGGTCGGAGGCGGTTCGCGCCCCCTTCGTGGTCTAGATCTAGGGCGTGTTTTGTGGGTGCTTTCGCCTTCTGGCGGCGGAGCCGCCAGCACCGCGAGCGGCCGCCAGGCCATCTCTCGCAAGACGATGAGCGACGCTGCCCCTACTGTGCTCTGCTCCGCAAGCTCCGCGGTGTCACACAGCGGGGGCCCGCCCGGGTTTGGCTGTCCGAGCTTCATCGGCGCAGCGAGAGGCAGCCTGGCACCGTGAGAACACCGCGCCGCCAGGCGTCCCTTGAGGGTGGTGGAGGGCGACGGGCGGGCGGAATGATCCACACAACAGGCCCTAGCCGCGGCCGAGCAGCCCGGCCTTCTTCCAGAAGTACCGGCCCAGACCGGAGATCGCCCCTGCGGTGTCGAGCGTTCGGACGACCTTGCGGGACAGCTCGGTCTTGCTGTCGACGAAGCGCGTGTTGCGCAGGGCTGTCCGCCGGGCCTCCCGGGGGTCCAGGCCGATCCGTTCGTAGACCTTCGTGTGGATCAGCCGCGTCGTCGCGTAGTAGGCGACCAGGCCCAGTACGAGCCGTGAGTACGCCCGGTCCACGGGTCTGCGACGCCGCCAGTCGCGGTGGAACTCCTCGCGGGCGTAGCGGATGTGCCGCGCCTCCTCGATCACGTGGATGCGGGAGGTGGAGCGCACGACCGGCTCGATGCTCTCGTCGTCGATCATCTCCCGCTGGAGCTGGTCGAGGATCTCCTCGACGAAGAGGGCGCCCGCGAAGATCAGCGGCCCGTGGGCGAGCGCCTTGAAGACGTTGCCCAACACGTGCGCGACCGGGTCCAGCCGGTAGGCGGTGGAGCCCAGCTTCTCGATGGCCTTCGCGAACATGACGGTGTGGCGGCACTCGTCGGCGATCTCGGTGTAGGCGTACTGGACGTGGAGGCTGGTGGGGTCGTTGTGGTAGGCGTGCCGGACGAGCATCTGCATGAGGATGGTCTCGAACCAGATCCCGGTGGCCATGGTGCTGGCCATCTCCAACCGGGACAGCTCCCGGCGCTCCGCCTCGCCGAGTTGGTCCCACAGGTGGGTGCCGTAGAGGGAGACCCGTTCGGGGCGCATCCCCCACAGGTCCTCGAGCGGGGCCTCCCAGTCGATCTCGACCAGGGGGTCGAAGGAGGCCTTGGCCGAGCCGCGCAGGAGGCGCTTGGCGATGTCCTCGCGGTCGGTGAGCTTGGGTGTCGGCGCGTTTCCCACGGACATGGGTACCTCCAGGGGGTTCCGTGCCGGAGGCGCGCCGAACGGGCGGTTCGAGTGGTGTGACCCCGTTCACTCCGATCACCTAGAACGTTACAATCTCTGTTGTCAACGTTCAACGGCGCCCGGGAGCGGATTTACTGATGAGTACGGCGCTCCGGGGTCTCTAGGCTGGGTTGCATGGCCGAATACCGTATTGACGAACTCGCCCGGCTCGCCGACACGACGGTGCGCAACGTGCGGGTGTACCAGGACCGAGGTCTCCTCGCCCCGCCCCGGCGCCAGGGTCGGGTGGGCATCTACTCCGAGGCGCATCTGGCACGTCTGCGGCTGATCGGCCAGCTCCTGCGTCGCGGCTACACCTTCGCCAACATCGGCGAGATGTTCCAGGTGTGGGAGCGCGGCGGCGACCTGTCCGAGATCCTCGGCTTCGAGTCCGCGGTCGGTGACGCCTGGAGCGACGAGATCGCCGACTACCTCGGTATGGCCGACCTGAAGGACCTCTTCGGCAAGGGGGTGACCCCCAAGACCATAAAGCGAGCCCTCGACCTCGGCGTGCTGGAGCGCGACGGTCTGCGCTTCCGCGTCCCGAGCCCGCGCCTCCTGCACGCGGGAGTCGAGCTGGTCAAGCTGGGAATGAGCGTGGGAGCGGTGCTGGACATCGCGGAGAACCTGCGGGACCGGATCGGTGACGTCTCCGAGCACATGGTCCGCCAGGTCTCCGACCACATCATCGCCGAGCACGCCCCCGGCACCGTGATCCAGAGCGAGGACGTCGCCCAGATCGCCGAACTCATCCGCCGGGTGCGCCCCCTCGCGCAGCAGGCGGTGGACGCGGTCCTGGCACAGGAGATGGCCCACCACCTCACCAACGTCATGGGCGACCACTTCGCCCACGCCATGGAGCACCTCAGGAACGAGGACCAGACGACGCAGGACACGGACGGCCCCCACGGTCCCTGATCCGCACCGGGTGAACCGACCGCCGGACCCGCTCTCCGGCCCGAACACCGCCCCCCGCCCCCAGCGCATGACTTCGATCTCCCCGCCCCCGCCCCCGCCCGAGTCCCCGACCGCGCCCCCATGCCGGACCCCACCCCCGACACGGGCCACGGGCCCGGACACCGACGCGGATGTCCGGGCCCGTCCGTCCCGGGAGCCCTCAGCCGTCGATCCTCGCGGACGGCGGCTCGGACGGAGCCGCCGTCTCGACCACGCTCAGCGGAAGCGATCTCGTGAACCGCAGCTCCGCGAAGGCCCCGCTCGGAACCGCGGGGTTCTCGGGGAAGACCGGCCGCACGCTCCGGTACGCCTCGCCCGGTGCCGGGCGGGTGTCCTCCTCGCCCTTGTTGGGCCACATCGACATCGCCCGCTCGGCCTGGGCGGTGATGGTCAATGACGGGTTCACGCCCAGGTTCGCGGTGACCGCCGAACCGTCCACCACGTGCAGGCCCGGGTAGCCGTACAGGCGGTGGTAGGGGTCGATCACGCCGGTCCGCGCGCTGTCACCGATCGGGCAGCCCCCCAGGAAGTGGGCGGTCATCGGGATGTTGAGGATGTCCCCGACCGTGCCGCCCGGGTAACCGTCGATCCGGTCGGCCAGCCGTGTGGCCACCTCCTGACCGGCGGGAATCCAGGTGGGGTTGGGCTCGCCGTGTCCCTGCCGGGAGGTGAGCTTCTTCCGGCCGCCGAACAGGCCCCGCCGGACCGAGGTGGTCAGCGAGTTGTCCAGGGACTGCATGACCAGCCCGATGATGATCCGCTCGGACCAGCGTCGGTTGGAGAAGCTGCGCAGGAACACGGTCGGGTGGCGCGCGGCCAGTCCGAGGAAGCGCAGCCAGCGCGGGACGCTGCCGCCTCCCGGCACCTGGATCGCGGTGAGCAACCCCATCGCGTTGGAGCCCTTGCCGTAGCGCACGGGTTCGATGTGGGTGTTCTCGTCGGGGTGGATCGAGGACGTGATGGCGACACCGTGGGTGAGGTCCTCCGGCGGCGGCACCTGTTTGCTCATGGCGCCCACCAGGGCCTCGGAGTTGGTACGGGTCAGCGTGCCCAGCCGCTCCGAGAGCCGGGGCAGCAGCCCGTCGGAGCGCATCCGGTGCAGCAGGGTCTGGGTGTTGTAGGTCCCGGCGGCGACCACGACCTGGCGCGCGGTGAACGTGCGGGCGTTGGACCGGCGCCGGGCGGAGCCGGTGCGCAGGGTGTCCACGGCGTACCCGCCCCCCTGCGCGGGCGGGCGCTCGCGCAGCCGTTCGACGGTGGTCAGCGGGTGCACCTCGGCCCCGCCGCGTTCGGCGAAGTACAGGTAGTTCTCGGTGAGGGTGTTCTTCGCGCCGTGGCGGCAGCCGGTCATGCACTCGCCGCACTCCTTGCAGGCGCGGCGTTCGGGGCCCGCGCCGCCGAAGTAGGGGTCGCCGACCGACGCACCGGGCACCGCCCGGGAACCGTCGCCGTCCCGGCCGTCGCCGAAGCACACACCGACCGGGGTGAGGCGGAAGGTGTCACCGACCCCCATGTCCTCGGCGACCGCCCTGAGGTGGACGTCCGAGGGGGTGACGGTGGGGTTGGTGCGGACGCCGAGCATGCGCCGGGCCTGGTCGTAGAAGGGAGCCAGCTCGGACTTCCAGTCGGTGATGTGGCGCCACTGCGGGTCTTCGAAGAAGGCGTCCATCGGGTGGTAGAGCGTGTTCGCGTAGTTGAGCGAACCGCCGCCGACACCAGCTCCGGCCAGGATCATCACGTCGCGCAGGAGGTGGATGCGCTGGATGCCGTAGAGCCCGGCGCCTGGGGCCCAGAGGAAGTTCCGCACGTCCCAGGACGATGACGGCAGGGTCTCGGGTGTGAAACGTCGGCCCGCCTCCAGGACGCCGACGCGGTAACCCTTCTCTGTGAGGCGGAGGGCGCTGACCGATCCCCCGAAACCGGAGCCGATCACTACCACGTCGTAGTCGAACGTGTCATCCACGGTCTTCGGTCCTTCGGCGGGTTCTTCCGTGCGCTGAGGGGACATGGTTCGGGTCTCTCTCCAGGTCGGACGCGGGACCCGTAATGCGCCGGATACGAGTCCGCAACGATGAATGCACCATCTAGAAATGTGACATTGAATATTGTAATGTTCGTCACTACCGCCGAGTAAGGTGTGTTCCATATAACACACGAGGCGTGCTTCGGCGCAAGTATCGCTCCCCTCGCCGCACCCCCCGGCGGCGGACCACTGGAGGTTCACATGCCCAAGGCCCCCGTAGAGGCGCCCGAAGCGCCACAGGACGCGCCTGAGCAGCACGAAGGCGGTGGCGGCACCCGCTGGCGCAGGTTCGCTCTCGCGGCGGTTCCCGGGTTCGTGGCGGCCGGCGTCCTCGGCGCCATGACCACGCAGGGTCTCCTCGCCGCCTCCTTCGCGGTCTCCGGGGACAGCTTCAAGATGTCCGCCGACTCCCTCGTCGGCACCGGCTTCAGCCAGTACGGCGACGTCGCCAACTCCGTGGACGGATCGGCCCGGGCGGTCGGCCTGTCCACCGTGAACAGCGCCGAGCTGGAGAACCTGTGCATGTCCTCCCTGTGGGACCTGCCCATCGGCGAGGCGACCCTCGTCATCAACGCCGGGGCCAGCAGCCCCGTCGAGGGAAGCAACCTGGTCATCGACATCGAGCAGCTCCAGGGCAACGCCGAGTTCGGAGCCATCGAGATCGGGCGGGACGCCAGCACCCTGGACAAGGCGGAGGGCGGACAGGGGCCCGCGGGTGGTTTCGGTCTCCAGGCCGACACGATCACCGTCTCCGACATGGAGATGACCACCTGGGCGGTGAGCTCGGGCTCCCTGCGCCTGAGCGGGCTGAACCTGGCGATCAAGCCGGGCAACCACGAGTGCTTCTGAGCCCATGGCCCACGCACTGACACCGATCCGCTCGGGGTGGTCCTGGTTCCGCGGCTGGCGGCGGACCCGACCGTTCTGGGGCGGACTCCTGCTGGTCGTGGCCGGGGTCGAACTCCTGGTCGCCCCCGCCGCCCAGAGCCTGGTCCTTCCGATCGACCTGGTCATCTACGCGGGTATCGCCGGGGTCTACGGGCCCCTCATCGCGTTCCTGCTGATCTCGCTCGGCGCGCTGAGCTGGTTCCAGCCCGCCCAACACGTGTTCTTCGGCCTGGTCGGGCTCATGCTGGCGCTGGTGTCGTTCCCGACCTCGAACTTCGGTGGCTTCGTCATCGGC
Organism: Nocardiopsis sp. NPDC007018; assembly: GCF_040635075.1. NCBI lineage: Bacteria > Bacillati > Actinomycetota > Actinomycetes > Streptosporangiales > Nocardiopsidaceae > Nocardiopsis > Nocardiopsis sp. NPDC007018. The sequence continues at coordinate 9,565 of NZ_JBEYHA010000040.1, read as the reverse complement.
ATGCTGCTCGGCATCGTCGGAGGGGCCCTGGTGTTCGCGTGGTCTCCCGAGGCGCGCCGACGGCCGCGCCGACGTCGCGGGGCCCGGCCGCCGATCGAGACTTCCGACACCGCGACCGAGGGCGGGGACCCCGACGAGGACCGGGACCCCGTTGAGAGCGGGGACCGCGCCGAGGCCGAGGTGTCGGCGACCGGTGGGTCGGGTTCCGGCGCGGGCGGGCCGGTTGAACCGGCGAACGAGGCGGGCGACGACCCGGTCGACCCGGGTGGGCGTTCGCGCTACCTGGCCGCCGTCGCCCTGCCGCTCGCCGCCGCCGTCACGTTCGCCTCGGCTCCCGCCCCCACTCTGGGCTGGCCCTGGGACTGGCTCTTCCCCGGAGACGGCGGTGACCAGTCCGAGGAGCAGCCCTCGGAGGCGCCCTCCGACGAACCCACCGAGCGGCCGGGTCGGCCCACCCCCGCCCCTTCGGACCCGGACGCGGACGAGCCCGGCGCCGAGGAACCCGAGGACGACACCGACGAGGAGGACGAGGAAGACGAGGAGACCGAACCCGAGGAGGAGGGCGACGCGGTGGACTGCGAGCCCCGCGTGGGCGAGGCGGCCCTGGCCGAGGACGAGGAGGACCTCCTCGCCGCGGTCCTGGCCTGTCAGGCCGCCCGGGACGAGGGACTGTACCCGGAGGTCACGGTCGACACCGAGTACGACTGCTTCCAGGGGTCGGTCCGCGACTCCGGCCTCACCGCCGACAGCCTCGCCATGTACGGCGCCCGCTACCGGGGTGTCGTGGAGTGCCCCACCCAGGACGGGCCCCAGCGCTACATCCGCCTCACCATGAGCAGCGGAGACGTCCGGGGCGGGGAGCTGTGGTTCGACGACCTCGGGACCCGTCGCAGCCTCGGGCTGCCCGACATGAACATGACCGGCGACGTGGAGATGCACGTGACCCGCATGCACGTCCGGTTGCTCGGCATCCCGCTGACCTTCACGCCGGACTTCCCGCCCCCGCTCCTGCTCCCGATCATGTACGTCACCGACGTGGACGTGGGCAACCCGATGGCCTACACCGACGTCATGACCATCCCCGACCTGAACGGCCGGTACGGCGGCTGACCGCACCGGCACCGCGCGGGGGCGTCTCGGGCGTGACGCCCCCGCGCGCCGTGTGCGGCCCCCGCCGGAGCGGCCGGTCCGACCGGGCCGCCCCGCCCGGTCGGACCCTCGGCCGCTCAGCGCGGAGCCGCCGCCGCGCGCCTCACCAGCTCTCGGCGAGGAGGCGGCTGGGCTGTCCCACGTGCGACACGTACAGGGCGTCGCGGGCGCGGGTGCAGGCCACGAACAGCAGCGTTCGTTCCCGCTGGTGGGTGTGTTCCAGCGCGACCTGGTCACCCTCGGCCGCCTCCAGCGCGGCCTTGGGCGGCAGCAGGTGGTCGCTCACCCCGACCAGCGCCACACAGCGGAACTCCTGTCCCTTCATCCGGTGCATCGTGCCGACCCGGACCGAGGAGGGGTCGGAGGCGCCCTCCAACGGCGTGGTGCGCACCCCCAGGGCCTCCAGCTCCTTTGTGACGCCGCGCACCACCCACTGGTTGCGCCCGGCCACCGCGATCTCCGCCGGACGCACACCGGCCTCGATCCAGGAGCGCACACGTTCGCCCAGGCCGCCGAACTCCTCGGCTCGGCTCGCGAAGCCGCGCACCTGCGGGGCGGCGCCGCGCAGTACCGACCTGTGGCCCGAGACCGTGTCGGGGTCGTCGGTCGCCCCCTGGGCGGCCCGTCGGCCCAGGATCGGCGTGCTCCAGTCCAGGATCTCCTGGGTCAGCCGGTAGCTGACCCGCAGCCGGTGGCCCCGGCCCCGGACGTTGATGCCCAGTGAGGCCAGCGACACCCGGTGGTCGGACGCCCGCTGGTCGGGGTCGGCCACGACGAACAGGTCGTCCGCGGCCTCCGGGACGGCGGCGCGCAGCATCCGCCACTGCGTCGGGTGCAGGTCCTGGGCCTCGTCGACCACCACGTGCCGGTACGCCGGGCCGGACCGGCCGAGCAGACGCGCGGCCTCACCGGCCAGCTGCGGCTGGGACCACAGGCCCTCCACCCGCATCGCGCCCACGTAGCGGCGGACCGCCTCCCAGACCTGGCGCCGGTGTTCGGGCGCCAGGTGCTGCACACGGCCGCTGCGCTCGCAGCGGATGTAGTCGGGGAGCCGCTCCAGACCCTGGGCCAGGATGACCTGCTCCCACTCGTCCGCGAGGAAGCGTCCCGAGAAGGGCAGGCCGTCGGTGAGCGCGGCCGCGCGCCAGCGCTCGGCCAGCTCGTCCAGTGCCAGCGTGCGCGGGGCCACCCCGGAGTGCGCCCGCACGATCGAGTGGGCCAGACCGTCGGTGGTGGCCACCCGGACGCGGGAGCGTGTGTCGGGGTCGGGCAGCAGCTGGTCGAGGCGGTCGGACAGCGACTGGGCCAGGGTGCGGTTGGGGGAGGTGAGCAGGACCGACTCGCCGTGGTCGCCGGGGTTCTCGTCGGCGTCCAGCTCGGCCAGGCGGGCGGCGCGGTGCAGGGCCAGGACCGTCTTGCCGGTGCCGGGGCCGCCGGTGATTCGTGCCGATCCCCGGAAGCGCGCGTTCGCGAGCCGGAGCTGGTCCGGGTGCAGGGTGACCCGCCACCGGTCGAAGGGGGCTCCCAGGGCGTCGGCGAGTTCGGGCGGCCCGAGGGGGCGGGGGTCGGCCTCGGGGGCCCCGGCCTCGCGCAGGACTCCGGACGCCGTGCGCGGCCGCAGGCCGCGGGCGAAGCGCAGCGCCTCCTCACGCGGGCGCACGGTGAGCAGGCGGTAGTGCGTGTCGGCGGTGTCGTCGTCACGGCCCGGTTCGGCCTCGGCGGCGAGGTCGGGGACGATGACGCCGGACCAGTCGGGGGCGATGCCGACGATGCGGACACCCGGGTCGGCGGCGTCCGCGACGGACTCCGTCTCGGGGTGCTCACCGGCCTGGTAGGCGCGCATCACGGCCAGGGTGTCGAGCTGGACCTCGGGTGCGAGGCGGTTGAAGTCGCTGAGGAACGTCGGGGCGATCGCAAGGGCGGACACGTGGTGGTCTCCTCCGGTCTTCGACCTGGTGGTGTTCTGGCGGACGGCGGAGCGGATGGTGTCGTCCGAGGGAGCCCGGGGGCTCCGCTCTCACCTGAAACCTGCTCGCTGCGGAATTTGGGCAAACGCCGCTTCGTGGCGGATTCTCGGCGGCGCTCCCTGTCGTTCGGGTCGCCGCTTCTTGGCAGGTCAGGGTGGTGTTTGCGAAAGGGCGTTCGACTGCCTTTCGGAGGTCGCCCCTGGTCTCGGAGCGGCGCCGGGCTGACCTGCGGTTCCTCGCTGCGCGACGGAAGCCGAAAGTGGGGTTATGTAACCGACCGAAACTTGTCCCATGGGCGCGTGTCTCACTGTTCTTGCTGGGGGGAGCGGGATGGGGGAGTGGAGATGGGTCCGCGGAGGGAGGAGGGCCGAAACCCGGGAAGCGGGCATGGCGGAGGAGCGCCGCAAACATGAGAGGACGACCGGCCCGGGCTCACACTCTGGCCGGTTGCGGACACGCTCTGTGCGGAGGGCCGTGCGGTGCGAGATCGTGTACCCACCCGGGGCGCACCACGCGTGATTCAGGACTCTGCCGGGGTCCGTCCTACCCCGGCAGAGTCCTCAACCACCCGGAGGACACGGTCGTCGGTCCGCGCACGGAGTGCGGCCGTCGACCGCTCCGGAGCGGGACACCGACCACCCTAGAGAAGCGGTACCCCGTGCCCGGCGTCCCCAAAGCCCCGGAACCGCCGAAGCCACGGCACCTCGGCGGAACCCGTCCGCGGTGACGACCGCCCGGGCCGTGCGGGCCGTGCCCGGTCCCCTCACCACGCAACCTCCTCTCCCGGTCCGCCGCACGTCGTCGAACCACGCAACATCCTGCCCCGGGGGTGCGACATTCGGTCCCCCGGCACGTGATCGGCCGGGCCCGCAGGCCGACCGACGCCCCACCCGTGCCCTCCGGGCCCCCACGGACGGGGGCACATGCTCTAACGTTGGTGGCGACAAACCGGGCGGAAGGAGCGGGACGAGCACGTGGCCCCCAACGACAGGAACCAACTGCGTATCTCGGACACCGAGCGCGACCAGGTCGCGGAGATCCTGCGCGAGGCCGCGGGAGAGGGACGACTGGACCTCGACGAGCTGGACGAACGCCTCGGCGCCGTGTACGCCGCCAAGACCTACGCCGACATCCAGCCCATCGTGGCCGACCTCCCCGCCGGTGCGGGCAGCTTCGGCGCCGCCCCCGCCAGCGCACCGAGCCCGGGAGGGCTCGCCCCCCGCACGCCCGGACCGCTCTCCGGCGGCGGACAGGCCCTTGTCCTCACCGGCCAGGGCGACTCCGTCGTGCGCAAGGGCGAGTGGACCGTTCCCCAGCGGGTCGAGGTCAACGTCCGCTTCGGCGAGGCCAAACTCGACTTCCGCCAGGCGCGCCTCACCTCGCGGGTGACGGAGGTCTGGGTGGACGTCTCCTGGGGCTCGGGCGACCTCATCATCCCCGACGGCGCCACGGCCGAGGTCAACGTCGAGGCCACCTGGTTCGGCAGCCAGCGGTCGGACGTCGACTCCATCGCGCGCCACGACGCCCCGCACTTCGTCATCACGGGCAAGAACCAGGGCGGCAGCCTCAAGGTGCGGCACAAGAAGTCCGGCGGCTGGGCCGACCTCTTCGGGTGACCTCCGGGCGAGCACCGGACCGGCCCGCCCGGCCCCGCCGTGCGCCATGATGGTGGGGCCGTGCGGCAGGGGCCGCGCGAAGAGCGGGAGGACTCGGGCCGTGGGCATCTTGATCGCGTCGATCGTCGCGGGCGCGTGCGCCCTGGCACTGGCACCCTACGCCTGGATTCACCTGGCCAGCGCGGGTCGGCGCCGTACCGTCGACGCGGTGCCGCACCGCCCGGTCGCCGTCGTCCTCGGAGCCGCGGCGTGGAACGACGGCCCCTCGCCCCTGCTCGCCCGCCGTCTCGACCTCGCCGTGCGACTGGTCGACACGGGGAAGGTCGACCGGGTCATCGTCTCCGGGGACAACCGCGAGGTCTCCCGACGCGAGACCGACACCATGACCGACTACCTTGTGGCCCACGGCGTCCCCGCGCACCTGGTGACGGCGGACCCGTTCGGGTACCGGACCTGGGACACCTGCGCGCGGATGCGCGGCCCCTTCGGGGTGGACGCCGCCACCATGGTCACGCAGTCCTTCCACCTGCCCCGCACCGTGGCACTGGCCCGCGCGGCCGGGATCGACGCGGTCGGCGTGGGCGACCCGAGCCTCGGCGCCCGCCGCCGCTCCACCCTCATCGGTTACGTGCGCGAGGTCGGCGCCGCCGCCAAGGCGCTCAAGGACGCGGTCCTGCGCCCCGAGCCGCTGCGCGCCGAACTCAGCGAGTCGGACTCCTAAGCCTCCGGCGCCTGGTGCGCCCGGTGCGCCGCGTGACCGGCGCGCGGGGCCCGGAGCGCGGTGACGAGTGCGACGCGGGTACCGATGCGCGCGGTCCCGTCGAGCCGGGATAATCGGCACATGAACGCGACCACGGGAAACGAACCACACGACACCACGGCGGACGCGGACTGGGAGGCCCTGGTCCCCGAAGGCGGCCAGCGCGTCCCCGAGCTGCTCGAACGGGTCGCGGCCAGCGACAGCGCCCTGTCCGACCTGCACGACCTCGTCCACTACCCCGCCCCCGGCCACCGGGCCGCCCCCGCGATCGTGGACCGCCTCGTCGACATCGCGATCGCCGAGGACACCCCGCCCACCGACCGGTGGCGCCCCCTGAGCCTGCTGCTCGAACTGGTCAGCGCCCACGCGGAGGACCGCTTCCCTCAGCACCGCGACCTCGCCCAGTGGCGTGACGAGGTGGCCTGGGCCGTCTCCCACGACGCCGAGAAGGTACGGGAGCAGTACCGGGCCTGGATGGAGGAGGCCCCCGACGAACAGCACTACCTCCGGATGCGCAACCGCCTGGCCGTGATGGAGGCCGACGACGGAGCCGAGCTGCTCCAGGCCGAGCTGGACACCTACGAGGCCGTCCTGGCCCGCGTTCCCGACCTGGTCACCCTCCTGAACGGCGGTGCCAACCGGAGCGGCCTCGACCGCGCGGGAGAGTGGGTCAGCTACCTGCTCGGGTTCCTGCCCTCCGACGCCGAACGGATCTCCTCCGAGATCACCGGCGCCTCCCAGGTGCTCCTGGCCAAGGACCTGCGCCCGGCCCCCAAGGCCCCCACCTCCATGCGCGAGATCATGACCCAGGGCCTGGACGGCGGGGAGCCGCTCCCCGCCGAACTGTTCGCCCTCGGTCAGGTCGCCGACCCCCGGGACGTGGACACCACCATCGGCCTCACCCACCAGATGGCGGGCGGGAACCTCTACAACTCCTTCGCCGCCTCGGTGGCCCTCGTCCTCATCCACGGGGAGAACACCCCGAGGGAGGCCCTGCGCCGGATCGGTCGCGGCGGCGGCACGACCGTGGGCTACGAGGGCCTGTTCAACGAGTCGTGGCCGCACTGCGGCCAGCGCTCCCCGCAGGTCCTGGGCTTCCTCGCGCTGGGAAGGGCCGGCGACCGCGCCCGGCGCCTGCGCCTGGACATCCTGCCGGGCCTGATCAAGGGTGAGGACGACTCCCGCGCCCTGGTCACCGGGGCGGGCCTGGAGATGGTGCTGGGCCCGCGCTCCAAGGGGCACACGGCCGAGGAGCACGCCCAGGCCGACTACGACGAGGAGACGCTGAAGGTCCTGTGGGCCATCGCGGAGCTGCCCGCGTCCGCGTGGGAGGACGAGGAGTTCACCGCGACCCTGCGCGCCTGGGCGCTGCCGGACGACGCCGAGGAGTTCTGCGCACTGGTCGGTGTGGAACCCGAGCCGGAGGCCGAGGAGCCCTCGGAGGCCCCCGCGGCACCGCAGGCACCGGAGGCCCCCGGCGGTCTGTTCGGCCGGCTCTTCGGCGGAGGCCGCTGAGCCCGGACCGTCCGCCCGGCCCCGCCCACCGGCTGCGCTGCCGGTGGGCGGAGCCTCTGGTCGAGGGGCCGACCGGCTCCGTGGGTCAGGGTGCGTCGTCGGCGGCGAGGGCGTCGTCCACTCCGGTCTCGTAGTCGCCGAGGAACCGGGGGTCGGGCCGGAACACCATCGTGCCGAGTGCCGCCACCGCCGCGGGGACCTCGCGGGCCCAGCCGTAAACCGTCGCGGGGCCCCGCTCACGCATACTGGCCGCGCCCACCCCGACCGCGTCGATCCCCGCGGCCCTGCACAGGCGCACCGCGCGCGGCAGGTGGAACTCCTGGGTGACGACCGTGGCCTCGCGGACCCCGAACACCTCGCGGGCCCGGACACAGGAGTCCCAGGTGGAGAACCCGGCGTGGTCGCCCACCACGCGGTCCCCGGGTATCCCCGCCGCCACCAGGTAGTCGCGCATGGTGTCGGTCTCGCTGTAGTGCTCGACCCCGTTGTCGCCGGTGACCAGGACGGCCCGGACGCTTCCGTTCTCGTAGAGCTCCGCCGCCAGGTCCAGGCGTTGGGCCAACAGCAGGCTGGGCCGACCGTCAGGACGGACCCCGGCGCCCAGGACGACGGCCACCGGCCGGTCGGGCACCGTGTCGACGGAGTACCGCTGGGCGCTGGTGGAGGCGAGCACCCCGGCGAACGGCGCGAACCCCAGCAGCAGCGCGGTCGCGGTCAGCGGAGCCAGCCACCGGCGCCACGCGGCCCGGCGCTCGCGCGCACCGGCGGCCGCGTCGCCGGGGGCGGCCGCGTCGGGAACCGGTTCGTTGTCGGGGGTCTGAGGGGAGGTCGTCACACCAGGGAGACGCGCGGGGGCCGACCGGAGTTCCGCGTCCGTGCCACCGGGGCACTCGCCCACCCGCCCGCCCCGACGGCGCCCCCGGGTTAGAGTCGCCCCATGTCTGCACAGTCCCACGTATCCCCACTCCCCCCGCGACTGCGGGCGATCGCCGACCTCACCCCCGGTGCCGCGCGCGACGGCGCGGGCATGCACGAGTACGACGGCAGGGCCGCCGACCTCTCCCCGGAAGGGGTCCGCGCGGGCCTGGACCGGCTCGGCGGAGACCCCCTTGACGACCCCTACGACGAGGCCCACCTCACCGCCGTCGAGAACGGCCTCCGCTACGAACTGGGCGAGCTGGAGGACCACCGCTCCAATCCGCTCCACCACGTGGGCGAGATGGACCTGGCCAGCTACGAACGCGCCTACGCCCCCGAGGCCGAGCGCGACGCGGCCCGCGTCGCCCACCTGAGGCTCTGGCCGGGCCTGGCCGACAACGCCGTGGCCGCCCTCGACCGGCTCAGCGCACCGGTGGCCCGCGCCCTCCTCGGCTCCGTCCGGGGACTGGCCGAGGGGCTCCCGGATCGGGTCCCCGAGGACGTGCGCCGCGACGCCCTGGCCGCGCACGCCCGCCTGCTCGCCCACGTCGAGCACGCCGCCGAACACGGACCCGCGAGCGCCGCCCTGGGCGCGGAGGCGCTCAGCCGCCTGATGGGCACCGGCGAGGCGATGGAGGTCGACCTCGACGCCCTGAGCGCCCGCGCCGACGCCGAACGCGACCGGCTGCGCGCCGCGCTCGCCGAGGCCACCGGTCGGCTGGCCCCCGGGCGCGACCCGATGGAGTTCAGCCGGGAACTCACCCGCCGGCACCCCGACCCGGACGGTGTCCTCGAAGCGGCCCGTACCTGGACCCGGATCGCCCTCGACTTCACCGCCGAGCGCGGGCTGGTCCCGTACGACGACGGCGAGTGCCGGGTGGACGTACCGCCGCCCTCGCTGCGCTGGGCCACGGCGATGATGGCCTGGTCCGGGCCCTGGGAGGCCGACACCCCGTCCTTCTACTACATCACCCCGCCCGACGCCGGGCTCTCGGAGCGGGAGGCCGCCGAGTGGCTGGAGCAGTTCAGCCACACGACCCTGCCCGCGGTGAGCGTCCACGAGGTCGCGCCCGGCCACTTCTCCCACAGCCGCGCGCTGCGCCAGGCCCCGACCCCGGTCCGGCGCGCCCTGCACTCCATGACCTTCGCCGAGGGCTGGGCCCACTACGCCGAGGAGATGTGTCTGGAGGAGGGATTCGGCGCCTACGCGGCCGAACGCCTCGGCGACCCCGACTGGACCGCCGACCACTACGAGATCGGGGTGTGGCTGGAGGCGCTCATCCGCGTGACCCGGCTGTCCGTGGCCATCGGCGTGCACACCGGCACGATGACGGTCGAGGAGGCCGCCGCGCGCTTCTCCGAGGACACTCCGCTCCAGGGTCCGGCCGCCCTGTCCGAGGCCCGCCGCGCCACCTTCGACCCCACCTACGGCCGGTACACGCTCGGCAAGCTGGAGATCCTGGCGCTGCGCGAGCGGGCCCGCGAGCGGTGGGGGAGCGGGTTCTCCCTGGCGCGCTTCCACGCCGCCCTGCTCCGGCTGGGCTCCCCGCCCCTGGGTCTGATCGACGCCGCCCTGGAGGCCTGACCGGCCCCGGCACGCGGGCGCGCTCCCGGCACAGTCTGTTACGGTGGTCGCGACG
>NZ_JBEYHA010000039.1:0-52729 GCF_040635075.1 Nocardiopsis sp. NPDC007018 | reverse complement strand
CCGCCGTGGTCTGGCACAACGACCGCACCGGCCAGCCGGTCCTACGCTCATTGACCGCTTACGATCACTGACCCCTTGGAATCACTCATCTAGGGTCGGGAGGGAGACCCCCCGTCGGATGGAGCCCCCGTGCGTCCCCCCAAGGCCTTCCAGGCCCTCCTCGTCCTGCTCGCGCTGTTCGTGGTGGTGGTCGGCGCCGTCGACACCCTGTTCGGCACCGCTCCCCTGCCGGGGGAGACCGCCGTGAGCCCGGAGGTGGACAGCAACTACCGCTTCTTCTCCGCGCTGTTCCTGGCCGTGGGCCTGCTGTTGCTCTGGATCGCGCGCGACCCCCTCGCGGCGGACCGGAGCCTGACGCTGCGCTGGGTGTGCGGCGCGGTGGTGCTCGGCGGTCTGGCGCGGGTGCTGTCGTTGGCCGTGGCCGGGCCTCCCGCCGCACTGCTGTTGCTGCTGATGGCGGTGGAACTGGTGGTGCCCCCGCTTCTGCTGTGGCGGCACCACTCACTGCTCCGGCGGGCCCGCCGCCCGGTGCGGGGCGACGGGCCCGGGGCCGTCGCCCGCTAGTCGGCGAGCGGCAGGTAGACGCGGTTGCCGCCCTCCGCGAACTCGGCGGACTTGTCCGCCATGCCCTTCTCGATCGCCTCGACCGTGTCCAGACCGTTCTCCTCGGCGTACCTGCGCACGTCCTGGGAGATCTTCATCGAGCAGAACTTCGGTCCGCACATGGAGCAGAAGTGCGCGGTCTTGGCCGGCGCGGCGGGCAGGGTCTCGTCGTGGAAGGACTGCGCGGTCTCCGGGTCGAGCGACAGGTGGAACTGGTCCTGCCACCGGAACTCGAAGCGCGCCTTGGACAGCTCGTCGTCCCATTCCTGGGCCCGGGGGTGGCCCTTGGCGACGTCGGCGGCGTGCGCGGCGAGCTTGTAGGTGATCACGCCGGTCTTGACGTCGTCGCGGTTGGGCAGCCCCAGGTGCTCCTTGGGGGTGACGTAGCACAGCATCGCGGTCCCGTGCCAACCGATCTGGGCCGCCCCGATCGCCGAGGTGATGTGGTCGTAGCCGGGGGCGACGTCGGTGGCCAGGGGGCCGAGCGTGTAGAAGGGCGCCTCACCGCACAGCTCCTCCTCCAGGCGCACGTTCTCCCGGATCTTGTCCATCGGCACGTGGCCGGGGCCCTCGATCATCACCTGGACGTCGTGGGAGCGGGCGATGTGGGTCAGCTCGCCCAGGGTGCGCAGCTCGGCGAACTGCGCCTCGTCGTTGGCGTCGGCGATGGAGCCGGGGCGCAGGCCGTCACCGAGCGAGAACGTGACGTCGTACCGGCGGAAGATCTCGCACAGCTCCTCGAAGTGGGTGTAGAGGAAGCTCTCCCGGTGGTGGGCCAGGCACCAGGCGGCCATGATGGAGCCGCCGCGCGAGACGATGCCGGTGACGCGGCGGGCGGCCAGCGGCACGTACCTGAGCAGGACGCCCGCGTGGACGGTCATGTAGTCCACCCCCTGTTCGGCCTGCTCGATGATGGTCTCCCGGTAGATCTCCCAGGTGAGCCGGGTGGGGTCGCCGTCGACCTTCTCCAGCGCCTGGTAGATCGGCACGGTGCCGATGGGTACCGGGGAGTTGCGGACGATGCGTTCCCGGGTCTCGTGGATGCGCTTGCCGGTCGACAGGTCCATGACGGTGTCGGCGCCCCAGCGGGTGGCCCACACCATCTTCTCGACCTCCTCGGATACCGACGAGGTGACCGCGGAGTTGCCGATGTTGGCGTTGATCTTCACGAGGAAGTTCTTGCCGATGATGGTCGGTTCGGACTCGGGGTGGTTGCGGTTGACCGGGATGACGGCGCGGCCGATGGCCACCTCGTCGCGGACGAACTCGGGTTCGGCGCCCTCTCGGGCGGCCACGAACCGCATCTCGGGGGTGATGGTTCCGGCCCTGGCGTGGGCCAGTTGGGTGACCGCGCCGTTCACGGGGTCGAGCGCCCAGCTCTCGCGGGTGCGCGGCAGCCCCCGGTGGACGTCGATGTCGGCGTTGTCGTCGGTGTAGGGGCCGGAGGTGTCGTACAGATCGAAGTGGCTGCCGTTGCTGAGATCCACCCGGCGGCGGGGGACGCGGAGGGTGGTGCCCTCGGGGGTGGTGATCTCCTCGTGGACCTTGCGAGATCCCATGATGGGACCTGTGGTCACCCGGTGCTCGTCGGTGGTGGAAACGTCACGACCGTCGATAGCCGTCATGGCATGCCTCCCTACGTCGGAATTACCCGAACAGGTTCTGCGGTCGGCGACACCGTCGAGTCGCCCTCTCAGCCCGCCATGGCGCGAGCTCCCGCGTTGCGTATTCACATGTGCGCACGTCGAACGTGCCGGGACACCTCGATCACGGTGCCCCGGGCTGGGGGGAAGCACTCCCCCGTGGCCTCGCACACCATACACAGGACGTCCCCGGGCCTGTCCAGGCCTCCGGGGGTCAGAAGAGTGTCTCCAGCTGGTCGGCTCCGTCGCCCGCGGTCGGTTCCAGGAGGTCGGGGCCGTTGTTCTTGATGCTGTTGACCTCGGTGGAGACCTCGTCGACGGCGAACCGTTCCACCGGGGTCTCGTGCAGCACCCGCTCCAGTCGGTCGGGGCCGCTGGACGGGTCGAGCCAGGCGGCCCAGTCCTCGCGAGGCACCACGACGGGCATGCGCTCGTGGATGTGCGCGAGCTCGGGCGCGGCCTCGGTGGTGATGACCGCGCAGCTCCAGACCCAGGCGGCGGGGTCCCGCTCGTCGTCGACCTCGGGGTCGCGCCAGCGCTCGAAGATCCCGGCCATGGCGAGGGGTTCGTCCCCGGTGTAGTGGACGGAGAACGGCTTCTTGGCCGCCTTGGCCTTGCGCCTGCGGTGCTGCGGGTCGGTGGCGGGCGAGGTGCTGGCCTCGGCGGTGCCGTCCTTGTTGAGGAGCTGCCACTCGTAGTAGGCGTCGGCGGGGATGAGGCAGCGGCGGCGCCGGTAGGCGGTGCGGAAGGCGGGCTTGTCCGCGACGGTCTCGCTGCGGGCGTTGATCATCCGGTAGCCGACGTTGCGGTCCTTGGCCCACGAGGGGACCAGGCCCCAGCGCATCGTGTGCAGGGTGCGCGGGCCCGGCGCACCGGTGCCCTCCCCGCGCGGCGGCGGTCCGAGCACGGCGTACACGGGGCGGCCCGGCGAGATGTTGTAGTCCGGGTCGAGTTCCTCCAGCGGGGGCCAGGAACGCGGGTCGTCCTCCTGTTCCCGGGCCTCCTCGGGAAGGGCGAAGGCCAACTGGAGCTGGTGCACGTTCCGGGACTGGGCATAACGACCGCACATGGGGGAATCCTACGTGATCCGCCCCCGGTCCTCCCCGTGCGCGCCGTCGTTCCCGCGGCCCCCGTCCGGCCCGTCCGACCCGTCCGACCCACCGTCGGCACCGGTGAGGCGCAGGGCCAGCGCGCCGAGCAGCCCGGTGAGCAGGGCGACCGACCCGGCGGCGGCCAGCAGCTCCCGGGGGTGGTCGGCGGCGAACCACCCGGCCACGAGGAAACCAGCGACGAACCCGCCGTTGACGAGCGATCCCATGAGCGCGTGGGCCCGGCCGAGCAGGGGTTCGGGCGTGTGCCGGTGCACCACCGACCTGAGTAGGACGTTGAAGGCGGCGTTGCCCGCCCCGGCCGCGACCACGCACAGCGCGGCCACTCCCAGGGCGGGGAGGGCCGCCCACAGTGCCAGTGCCGCGCCCACCAGGGCCGCGGCCAGGGCCACGGCCCGCCCGGTCGGTGCCGGGCGCAGCAGCGACACGGCCAGCGCACCGGCCAGGAGTCCCGCCCCCCAGCCCGCCGTGAGCGCACCGAAGATCCCGGCCCCGTGCCCCATGACCTCCCGCACCACGAACACCATCGCCACGTTGGTGGTGGAGGTGGCCGCCACGGCCACCAGGAGGACCGGCAGCAGGACCCGGAACAACCGGGCGCGCGCCAGGTGGCGGGCTCCGTCGAGGGCGCCCGCCCACAGGGGCCCCGGAGCCCGGGCGACCGGGCGCCGCACGCCCAGGAGCAGGAACGCGGTGGCCGCCGCGAAGAAGCTCACCGCGTCCAACAGCAGGGCCGGGGCGACCCCGAAGAGGCCGACCAGCACTCCGCCGGTGAGCGGCCCGAGCACCGTGGCCGAGGCCCGTACCCCCTCGAACAGGGCGTGGGCGCGCACCGGGGCGAGCTCACCGGCCGCGCTCGGCAGGAGGGTGAGGATCGCCGGGTTGGCGAAGGCCGCCAGGGAGCTGACCGCCAGCACGCACAGGACCAGGGCCCCCGGGTGGGGGAACCACAGCGCCGGGAGGATGGCCAGACCCTGCCCCGCGCAGGACAGCACCAGTACCCGACCCGTGTCGAAGCGGTCCAGCACGACCCCGGCCAGGGGCGCGAGCAGGATCAGCGGGCCGATCTGGGCGGTGAGCAGCGCGGTGACCCACAGGGAGTTCCCCGTCTCGGCCAACCGGAGGATCGCCGCGACCAACACCACCTCGTCCCCCATCGACGAGAGCAGGATCGCGCCGAGCAGGACGGCCGCCCTCAGGCGGCGTACCGCCGGAGGGCGCGGGGCGGCGGGGGCCGGGTCCGTGGTCACGGTGTCTCCGGGGGGTGCGGAGGAACGGTTCGGTGCGATCATGACCGCCCCTCCGCCGGTTCGTCACCCGGTTTTCGCGACCGGTGGCGCGTCGGCCCCCGCCTCCGGCACCGGCCCGCCGTCCTCCTTCGCGACCGGGGACCGGGACCGCCAGGCCCCGAGCAGCCCCGCCAGGACGGCGAGCGCCCCCATGGGACCCAGCGCCATGGGCGCCCAGCGTTCCAGGCCACGCAACAGCAGCGACCGCACGCGGGCCTGCTCCGCGTACCCGGAGACCTGTCCCTCGGCCAGGGCCAGGTCGGCGTCGAGCAGCTCCACCTCGCCGGAACCGTTGGTGGGGCGCAGGGTCTCGGTCCTGCGCTCCTCCAGGTTCACCACGGTGCCGGTGACCGGCTCGACCCAGAAGGTACGCTCCACGGCGATCCACCGGGCCGCGCTGACCGTCCCCTCGGCGCCGGAGTCGAAGAGGGCGGCCGGGACGTCCCGTGCGGAGTCGGGCACCTGGGTGGCCCCCAGGCTCTGCGCGTACCGGCGCACCGTCAGCCCGGCGACCTCGTCGTCGTCCTCGAACACGACCGCGGGCGCCGCGCGCACCTCGGCGTCGTAAAAGGAGTGATCCCCCTCGGGGACGCCGGGCGGCCAGTACAGGACCAGCCCCGCCTGGCGTACCGCGCGGTCGCCGCCGACGTGCTCGCCGCAGCAGTTGACCGCGCGTCCGGTCGCGCGGTCCACGATGACCCGGCGGCTCCAGTAGTCGAGCACCCGGTCCGCGGAGGCGGTCTCCACGGTCATCTCCCAGGCCGACCAGTCGGCTCCGTGCGCCGAGGCCTCGACACGGGTGTCACGTTCGAGGTCGGCGCCCCGCACCCGGGTCCAGGTGGCGGTGTCCAGGTAGCTGGCGTCGTCGTCGACCAGACGCAGGCCCAGGCTGGCGTCGGCGGGCAGCAGGGCGACCCGGTCGTGCACGTACAGCGGAAGCAGCAGGGCCAGGGTCAGCAGGAACGCTCCGGCCGCCACCAGCAGCGTGCCCGGGGGCGGGCTCCGGTCGGGTTCGGTTCCCCTGCCCGGGGTGGTCCTCACGGGTGCGCCTCCTCGACGTCGTGACCGGTCCCGGGCCGTTCCGGGCGTCCGTCCCGGCCATCCGGCCCGGCACCGTTCGGGGACGGGAACGGCTCGCGCCGCCTCCGCTCCCGCGTCCCGTTCGGGGACCCGGCCGCGCTCACTCCGTCGGCGTCCGCGCGCACGGCACCGGTGGCGACGGCACCGGTGGCGACCGCGTCCGGCGGGGCCTGGTCCGTGGAGGGCCGGCCGTCGTCACCGCGCTGGCCCAGTGCCAGGACGAGGCGGGCCATGGCGGGCAGGCACAGGGCCTGCGGCACCCAGCCGCGCAGGGCCGTCCCGAGGGTCTCGGTGACGTCGTGGAAGGGCAGGTTCACCACCAGGTACGTGCCCGAGGCCATGGCCGCTCCGGCCAGGGCCAGGGACACCGTGACCACCCACGGACCGGCCAGGTACGGCAGTGCCCGGCCCCCCAGGGACGGCCGACCGGGTTTGGCGTGGCGCAGTCTCTTCGGGGCCCGGCGGGCCAACCACCACAGGGACAGCAGGATCAGGCCGACCACGGCCGCGCCGGACCAGCCCGCGATCCACACCCCGTAGGCCAGGCCCAACGGCAGGAGCACCCGCCGGGGCAGCCAGCCCGGCCCCGCGCCGGGCAGGTCACGCGCCCCGCGCACCGGGGCGTCCGTCGACGCCCGCCCACCGGGAAGCCAGCGGCGCGGCCACAGCGCCAGCACCACGAGCAGCGCCGCCATGGCGCCGCCCCCCGCCAGCACCCGGTGGTACACGGCGTCGGGGGTGTAGGTCAGGGTGACCGTGCCCGCGCTGCCCTCGGGGAGGACCCAGGCCTGTTTCCAGCCCTCCAGCCGCACCGGCTCCAGCGGCCCGTCCGCACCGTCGAGCACGGCCTCCCAGCCCTCGTTGAAGTTCTCGTTGACCACCAGGAGGCTGTCCTCGTCGACGTCCACGCCGACGCGTCGCTCACCCGGTCCCCACCCGTGCACCTCGACCCCGGCCATCCGCACGCTCGGGGCCCCGCCGATCCCGTCGGCGCCCGAGGCCGCCTCGGCCTCCACCAGCGCCGACCGCACCTGGTAGCGGTTGCCCGGGTCGACCACGACCCGGTTCTCCCCCTCGGTGAGGTCCAGGTCCGTGCAGGTCTCGTAGCGCAGCGGACGCCCGGCGAGCTGGTCGGCGAGCGTGCCCTCACTGATCCGGGACTCCACCCGCTGCCCGTTCACCCGCAGGGTCGGCCCCAGGCCGCACGCGGTGGAGGCGTCCCCTTCGGGGAGCGGGTCCACGGCGGGCACACCGGGCAGTGCGACGGTGCCGATCTCCAGGGCCTGACCCTCGGGGGGCTCGAAGGTGATCCGCAGGGACGACGCCGTCAGTTCGGCGAAGTCGACCCGGCCGCTGCCGTCCAGCCACCCCTCACGGACGGTCCCGCCGCCCTCGACCGTGACGCGGATCGGCCGCATCACGCTGTCGGCGCGGGGGAACTCGACCCGCATGTGGTCGATCGCGGTGGGGGTCCCGAGGTCGACGTCGAGCCAGGGCTCCCGTTCCTCCGGGTCCGGGTACCAGACCGTGCCCTCGTCGTCGTCGAACGCGCCCCGGCCCATGGCCGCGGGGTGGCCGACTGCGGTCGAGGACCCGGTCACCAGCGGATACCCGCCGGCCCGGTTGGCGCCGTTCTCCGCTTCGCGGGGGTCGGTGAGGACCACCTCGCCGGAGATGGCGTGCGGCCCGGCGGCCGCGTCGGCGGAGAGCTCGAAGGTGCGGTCGAGCCCGCTGGCGTCCTCGCCGCTCACCTCCAGGCGGGGGTTGCACACCCAGGCGTGCGACCCCTCCATGCAGCCGGGAACGGTACCGGTGGACCCGGTGAAGAGGTGCGTTCCGGCGTCGGCGGGCCCGGGCACCCGCAGAGTCCGGGTGGGTTCCAGGCCGGGCAGGGAGATCATGGAGATCCCCACCCGGGTGCCGAAGCGGTACTCGGGCTCCCACGCCAGTTCGTCGATCCGGACGCGCAGGGTGCGGGTGGGCCCGGGCGGCGCGGCCAGGTCCTGGGGCTCGTCGGTGGCGGCCACGGTCGCCTCCGTGCGCCCCTCGTCCGTGATGAGGGTGACCCTGGAGGGCGGAGGGTCGCCGGGCAGCTGCTCGAAGGCCACACTCAGGCCGGTGAGGTCGCGGGGTTCCTCGAACTCGACCTCGATCCACTGGCCGAGGGCGCCCGCGAAGGCGCTGGACCGCCAGGCGGTGCCGAGGTCGGCGTCCAGGGCGGCGTGCGGGGCGTGACCGGGGTCGCGGTCGCTCGCACGGGACTCCACCCCGCCCTCGGAGCTGGACGCGGTGACCCCGGCGACACCGAGGTCCTCGGCGTGGGAGACGTACTCCTCCCAGGCCGGATCGAGGATGTCGGGCGCGGGGACGTCGCGTTCCAGCTCCTGGTCTTCTGTCATGGTGGCCGAGACGTTGCGGCGCACGTCGGAGTAGACGACCTCGCGGCGGCGGGCGGTGTCGGTGACGATGGTGTCCTCCGCGGGGACGGCGTCGGCACCCGGGTCGTCGCCGAGCAGGATCGGCCGGTCGTCGTTGACCAGGCCCTGTTCGGCCAGGTGCAGCACGGACTCCGGACCGCCGGTGACCCGCAGCGCGTCGGCGGAGGGCACCGTGCCGACCGTGGGCGCGGCGTCCTCCACCTCGTACACCGTCAGTGAGGGGTAGGGCTGGTCGAACCACTGCGAGGCGGACGAGTGGTCGAGGGAACCGATCACCGGCCCGAACTCCGCGGCCTCGGTGACGCCGGGTGAGTCCTGGAGCGCCTGGTGGACGCGGGCGGGCCAGCCGCCGTTGTTGCCCACGCGCTGGAGGTCGTTGCGGACGACGAGGTGGGTGACGCCCAGGCGGGCCAGGGTGTCCGCGAGCCCCTCCGAGCCGCGCCCCGACGAGACGCGCTGGTCGATCTCGTGGTTGATGCGGGAGATGCCGGAGGAACCCCACGGGATGATCTGGTGGTTGGTCCACGCGCCGGAGAGCAGCGGTTGCAGGGGTTCGTCGAGGGGGCGCCCCCACTCGTACTCGCCGCGCGCCGACCCGGGCAGGGCCATGGTCATACCCCGGTCGTCGCCCTGGTCCTCCAGCCACTCCACGGCCTCGTACCAGTAGTCGGGGATCTCCTCGAACCCTCCGCGGGGGGCGATGCCCACGGTCGCGATGGGGGTGAGGGTGACCAGGAAGACGGCGGCGCCGGCCCCGGCGACGGTCCGCCGGACCCGCGCCACCTCGCCGGGGGCCGGTCGGCCGCCCCGGCGGTCGGCCCAGTCCCGGGCGACCACGACGGGCAGGTGGGCCAGGCCCAGGACGATGGGAAGACGGATCAGCGCGTCGAACTTGTGGACGTTGCGGAAGGGTGCCAGGGCTCCGTCGAACAGCTCTCGCATGAGCGGCGCGAACGGCCCCGTCAGCGCGCCGGTGAAGCCCGCGACGACGATGGCGGTGCCCACCAACAGGCAGCTGATGAGGAAGAGGCGTTCGGGGGTGCGCCGGTTGATGAGCCCGGCCAGGCCCAACCCGGCGACCAGTGCGGTGACCGCGACCAGCCAGGGCGTCAGGGAGAGTTCGGCGCCCGAGGGCAGGGCGGTGTTGCCCATGTCGGGCAGGAACCCCATCCAGTTCGAGGTGCCGCGCAACGCGTTGAACAGCGAGGTGATCCCCGTGGTGACGGCGGCGTCCTCGGTGTAGGGCATGAACGAGTACACGTACCGCGACATCAGGAGCAGCGGGGCGATGTACCAGGCGGAGGCGAGCACGAGCGCGACCGACCACCACAGGATGAGCCTCCGCTTGCGCGGCCCGCGTTCCCGGGTGAGCAGGTAGAGGCCGGGGACGACCAGGACCGCGAGCTCGGAGGCCGCGTTGGTGCCGCCGCACATCAGGAAGGCCAGCCCCGAGAGCAGCGCCATGCGCGCGGGCGGGTATCCGTGCCGGGCCCCCAGGACCAGTGGCAGCAGAATCCACGGCATGAGCAGCATGGGCTGGAGCTCGGCCGAGTTGTAGGAGAGCAGAGTGAGCACGCGCGGGGCGAGCGCGTAGGCGACACCGGCGAGGATGCGGGTGTTGACGGTGCCCAGCCCCAGCGCTCCGGCGACCTTGTACACGCCGACGAACGCGGCGATGACCAGCACGGCCATCCACAGGCGCTGGATGAGCCACTCGGGCATGCCGAGCACCTCGAACAGCAGGTGGAAGGGGCCGTTCGGGAAGAAGTACCCGTAGGCCTGGTTCTGGAGCTGGCCGAAGTAGGAGGCGTCCCACAGGTGGAGGGCGCGCTCCATGAAGCCCAGCGGGTTGACCGTCAGGTCGATCTTGGTGTCGCTGACGATCCTGCCGGGGTCGATGCTGGCCGCCAGTGCTCCCAGGAGCAGACACACCGCGAGGACCTTGAGCCGCGCCAGCAGCCTCTCGTCCACTCCGCCGGGGGCGGTCGGTGTTCTGGAATCCTCCGGTTCGCGCCTGGCGGTGGATTCCGCCGAAGTCACATCGTCGCTTTCTTGCCTGCTGTGGGGTCGGGGGTGCCGATGGCGGTGCGGGCGGGGGCGTCCAGACCGAGTTCGGCGGCGACCAGGCGGGTCATGCGGGCGCCGCTGGCCTCCCAGGTGAACCGGGACGCCCAGGTGCGGCAGGCCCGTCGGACCTCCTCGGCGCGCCGGGGGTCGGACAGTTCCGAGAGGGCGCGGGAGACGACGTCCTCCAGGGTCTGGCCCTCGCGGACGAGCCATCCGGTCTCGCCGTCGCGGACCGAATCGCGAAGTCCGTCCACATCGTAGGCCACCGTGGGCACGCCGAGCCGCGCGGCCTCGATGACGGTGAGGCCCCAGCCCTCGAACTCGGAGGCGGTCACGTGGAGGTGGCAGGAGGCCAGGACGGCGTTCTTGTCCTCCTCGGAGAGGAAGCCGTGCAGGTCCACGCGCTCGTGGAGGCCGTCCCGCTCCACCTGCGCGGCGAGGTGCTCCCCCTCGGGGCCGCGACCGATGATGTGCACGCGCAGTCCGGGGTGGGTGTCGTCGAGCGCCCGGACGAGGTCGACGACGCGGGAGACGCGCTTTTGGACCACGAGGCGCCCGAGGCTGACGAGCGCGGGCGCGGCGTCGGCGGCCGGGGCGGGCTCGGCGGCGACCGGGGCGGGTGCCACACCCCCGTTGTGCACGATCTCGATGGGGGCGCGCCACCCGAGCTTGTCGCGCATGGCGGCGCGGGAGGACTCCGAGACGGTGACGGTGGTGCAGTTCCGGTACACGCGGGAGGCGACCGCGGACTCCAGGAACCGGCCGAACCAGGCCATCGGGGCCGGGAAGTAGGCGTTGAACTGGAGGTCGTGCACGTGGTGCACCACGCTGACCACGCGGGTGCGGCGGCGCAGGACCAGCCGGGAGAAGAACGGGACGCCGTTCATGCAGTCGAAGGCGAGGTGGTACTCACGTCTCCACAGGGCCAGCCAGGCCATGACGCGCGGGTAGACGGTGAACCTGCCGCCCATACGGCGGATGACGATGCCGTCCTTGGTCTCGACGCGGGCCTGGTGGGGTTCGCGGCTGGTGAGGAAGGTGACGATGGCGCCGCGTTCGGCCAGGTGACGGCTGATGCGCCAGGCGTACTCCTCGGCTCCTCCCGCGGTGGACTGCCATGGGTCGCGCCAGTTGACCATGACGATCCGGACGCCGTCCAGGCGGGGGCCGAGGTCGTCGGTTGCGGACCGTGCGGGGGCCGGCGCGGCGTCGGGGGCCGCGCTGGGGGCGGGAACGGTGGCCTGGGCGGGGGCGGCCGCGGGGCGACCGGACTCCACCCGGGCCGGGACCTTCTGGAAGACCACACGCTCTCCTTCCGCGCGGTTCCCGGGCGCTGGCGCGAACGCGGAGCGCGCGCTCGGACACGTTCGGCGAGCGCGCGGGACGCGTCGAGGGCACGCCGAACGGACCCGTGGACCGGGCGTCGTTGGGGATGGGGCGGTCACGAGGGGTGCGACCGCGGGGGGCGGGGCGGGCGCCCCACTGGCGGCGGGGCGCCCGCCTGCCTCGGCAAGAACGGACGCCTAGCGGTCGCCGTAGTTGTAGAGGGTTTCGTTCACCGGTTCCGCGGTCGCGGTCGACTCGGTGGCGAGGTTGGTGGCCACGACGGTGGCCCCTCCCGCCAGAGCCGCGCCGATCACGCAGGCGGCGATTACCTTGATCACTTGGGGATCTCCTTCCGCGCGTCCCGCTCCGTTCGTGGTCGGGGACGCTGGAACCCGAGACTAGAACCTGATCTAGCCATAGACCGGATGATTGCCCCAACTGTAACTAACCCACTGGTAACTTCCAACCCCGGAAATGGCTCTTTGTCCGCGTTGATGTGCTGGTCATCCACACGCAGAAGGGTCATGTCAGCGCTCTCGACCACGACCGACAGGGACTCCGCCCCTGACCAGAACCGGTTCTCGACCGGGGCGGAAACCACCACGTGGCGTACCCCCAGCCCGCCCAGGAGCTCCGCGAGGGCGTCGGGGTCCGACAGCAGCGCGTCGCCCGGAAGGCCGGTCGCCGGATCGGGGTCGAGCAGCCGCGCGACCTCCCGGGCCCGGGCGTCCTCCCCGGTGACGACGACCCTGCCGCCGTCCGGGGTGCCGACGCTGAGGTCGTCGTTCCAGAGGGTGCGCCGGTCGAACAGCTTGGTCGCGGGGTCGAGCACCACGACGGGCGCCCCGGACCACTCCGGTCCCCGGTAGGCGCTCCAGGGCAGGACCAGCACGGCGCCGGGCCGGTCGTCCGCGGCCACCGCCTCCTGGGCCGCCCGCCACCCCGGCGGGTACTCCACCGGCGCCAGACGCCCCCCGGCGCCCCACAGCAGCCCCGGCAGCACCACCACGGGCGCCAAGGCCACCAACACCACCGACACCGCGCGCCACAGCGGCACTCCCGTGCCCCGTGAGGCCTCCCCGGCCGCGCCGCCGTCCGGGCCGCGTCGCCCGTGGCGCCTCCCGTCGGGCCACCGCTCACCCGTCGAGGGCGGGGCGCCCAGCAACCACAGGACCACCGCGCCCGCGCCCAGCGCCTGCACCAGGGCGAGCGGCGCCAGGTACAGCTGCCCGTCGCGCAGCGGACCGAACCCCGGCCACACGCCGATCAGCGCGGCCAGCAACTCCCTGCCCGGTGCGCTCACCCCGAGGAGAGCGACCCCGAACCCGGCCGCCGCCGACACCGTCAACCCGACGCCCACCGCCGGGCGGAACCGCCGCAGCCACCACGCCCAGCCGACCACGGCCGCCGCGCACAGCAGGAGCCGGGCCGTGGCGGTCACCGGTTCTCCGTACCCCGGCGGCACCGCCCCCGCGTTCCACACACCGCCCAGCAGTGCCAGCGACCCCACCGTTCCGAAGGGGGTGTCCGAGCGCGCCGCGAACGCCTCGACCCCAGCCGGGTCCGTGACCGCGCCCGCCGCGCCCGCGGCCAGGGACGGCGCCAGCCACGGCAGAGACACCAGGACCAGCCCGAGCACGAACAGTCCGGCGTTCCGCCAGCGGCGCGGCCCGGTCAACGCCTGGGGTCCGGCCGTCAACGCGCTCAGCACCACCGACGAGAAGCCGCCGACCGCCGCCGGAACCAGGGCGACCACCACACCGGCCAGCCCCGCGCCCGGCCGCGCCGACCCCAGGCGTACCACCGCCCACAGCACCCACGGCAGCCCGGCGTACCCCAGCAGCACCGCCCACTGTCCGAGCAGCAGACGCTCGGCCACGAACGGGTTCCACACGTAGAGCACACCGGCGGCGGCACCGGCCGACAGCACCGCGCCCGGCGCCCGACCGCGTCCGGACGCCCCGCCCACCAGCCGCACCGACAGCCGGAAGGCGCCCGCCCCGCCCACAGCGAACACCGCCAGCAGTGCGAGCGACTGCACCAGGTCTCCGGGCAGCACGAGGGACAGGGCCGCCACCACGGCGTCGCTCGGGATCGCCCTGGGGAACCCGTCCGCCCCCACCAGCACCGTGGCCGGTGAGAGGTCGGGGACGAAGACCATGTCGTACCGGAGCACGTACCCCGGGCCCAGGACCGGACCGAGCGCGAGCACACCCGCGGCCAGACCCACCAGCCAAGGGAGCGCCCGGGTCGTCAGGCGCGCGGCCGTCCTCACCAGCCCTCCGTGAGGACGACGCCGGCGGAGTGGCCGCCCTTCACGTAGTCGCGGTGGGAGCGCACCACCACCTCGTGGGGACCGGAGACCGACACCGTCCAGTCCGTCCGCTCACCGACGGAGCCCAGCGTGTGCCAGCCCTCGCCGTCCTCGGGCCCCCGGTCGTCCGGGGGCGCGCAGGAGGTGCCGGGCGCGGGCGCCGCCGGGGGCGGGGGGTCGGGGTCCGGTTCGGGTACGGTGACGGGCGGCTCCGGCCGCTGGGAGGGGGTCGGCCGGGGCTCCTCCACCTCGGGATCGGTGCCGCCCGGGACGTCCGGGCCGTCGGTGGCCGGGTTGGCCGGGCGCGTCACGACCCGGTCAGGGGGCGCGGCCGCCACGCGGAGCCCCCCGGGGGCGGCACGCTGGTCCGGCCCGCACTCCAGACGCCGTACCCACACCTCGTAGTGCCCTGCCTCCGGAACGTCCTCCCAGGTCACCCGGGAACCGCCCTCGTGCACGCGCACCCAGGAGGGCGCGGGCGGCGGCTCACCGTCCCACACCAGTTTCAGCGGAGCGGACCCGGTGCCCTCGTCCCGCCCCTTGAAGGGGCGCACGACGAACTCGTAGCGGGCTCCGCTGAAGAGCGAGTCGACCAACAGGAAGCGGTCGTCGTCCTCACTTCGGACGTCGGCGGGAATCACCCCCGCCTCGTCCGGGTCGGGGTCCAGTCGGCGCTGCACCACCCGGTAGTCGGTGGCCCCGGGGACGTTCTTCCAGCTCAGCAGGAGGCCTTCGTCGGTCTCCTCGTACTCGGGTTCGGGGGCGGTCAGCGGACCGGCGGAGAGCTCGGGCAGGGGGCGCGAGAACCCCTCCCCCACCCCCAGCGGGGCTGCCAGGGCGTCGGCGAAGGCGGCGGCGATCTTGAGTTCGCCGCGCACGTTGGGGTGGGTGGCGTCCCAGTTGTCGAACGCCGGGACGTACTCCCTGGCGACCTGCGCGACCACCACGGGCGAGGCCGCGGAGGTGAGCTGGTCGGCGAGGTCGACCAACCCCATGTTGAACCGGGCGATCTCGGCGTTCACCCTGCCGTCGTCTCCGGTGCCGTCCACGTCGGGCAGCTCGCCCACCACGAACCGGGCCCCGTCGAGCACCACCCGCACCGTGGACACCGTCTCGGCGATCCCGTCGAGCGCCTGGTCGGCGCCTCCCCCGGCGAGGATGTCCTCCGTCCCGGCGAGCACCAGCAGGTACTGGGGGTCGTGTTCGGCGGCGACCTCGGCGATGTCGGCGGACAGCTCCCGGGCGGTGGCGCCCCAGCGGGCCGCGTGGTCGGTGTCGAAGCCGGGGACGGCGTAGCTGCGGTCGCCGGGCTCCTCCGTGTCGAGCGAGTACATGTCGTCGCTGGGGCCCACGAAGTCGAAGTCCACACCCTGCTCGGACAGGTGGGTCCACAGGTGGTAGCGCCAGGTGTGGTCGCCGCTGCTGCCCTGGGTCGCGGAGTCGCCGACCAGCATGATGCGCAGCTCGCCGTCCGGAGGTCCGGGAACCGGGACCGGCCCCTGGTCACCGGTGCCGCGCTCACCGCCCAGTCCTCCGGAGCCGGTCTGGAGGAGCAGCATGGTGACCGCCATGGCGGAGAGCATGACCCCGAGCAGGCCGAGCGGGCCGGGCTCGAAGCGCGATCCCCCTCGGCGCCAGACGGCGAGGCCGCGCCAGTCCCGGGCGGTGAGCCAGGCGGGCGCGCGCCGCGTCCACGAGCCGCGCCCCGTACCCGTCCCCGACCGGTCGGGGGCCGCGTCGGCGTCGGGGAGCCCTCCGTCCGCGGGGTCGCCCGGCCCTGGGGTGGCGTGCTCGTCCGGGTCCTGCACCGTGCCCCATCTCTCGCCGCCGCGCGTCGCGGGTAGTTACAGGTTCCTGTTCGGCAACGGAGCGCCGTTACCCCTCGTCCATCGACCAGGGACCCGTCGCTCGCCAGACCAGACTAGAACTGGTTATATGGATGCCGTCAAGCCTCTGGCCCAGCCCGGTCCGGCGGCACCGAGCCGAAAGGCCCCTCACCGTGATCGGACTCCTGGTCGCGCTGCTCTCGGCGCTGGTCTACACGATCGGTCTGACCGTGGAACAGCGCGCGCTGCACGGCTCCGAGTCCATCTCGATCAACCGCCCCCTCCACCTCGCCAGAGTACTGCTGGGTAACCCGAGGTGGGTGTTCGGATGCGCCTTCGCCGCCCTGGGCAGCGTGGGCCTGATCGTCTCCCTGGGCCTGGCCCCCGTGTCCGTGGCCCAGCCCGCCTTCGCGGCCGGAGTGGCCACCACCCTGCTCGTCGTCACCCTGGCGCGCGGCGAGCGGATCACCCGCGGCGAGTACACGGCCCTCGGCGTCATGCCGGTCGCGCTGGGCCTGCTCAGCCTGTCGACCGTGGACGGGGCCGAGACCGGCACCACCGCCGACACTCCGGTTCTGGTCGCCGTCAGCGTGGTCACCGTCGTGGCGTGCGTGGCGGTGATGGGCTTCGTGGGAGGGAGGGGCCGGTACGTGTCGGCCGCCGCCATGGGGGCCGCCGCGGGACTCGCGCAGGGCAGCGCCGGGCTCCAGGGCAAGGGGTTGGGCGGCCTGCTCGCCGACAACGGCTTCCTCGGCGCGGTCGTGCCCGCTCTGCTGTCCCCGTTCCCCTACCTGTACGCGTTGGGTTGGGCGGTGGGGATCGTCCTCTTCCAGACCTCGCTCCAGCGCTCCCGGGCCTCGATCACCGCCCCGGTGTCGAACGTGGTCGGCAACGTGTTCGTGGTGGTGGTCGGCACCCTGCTCTTCGGCGAGCAGCTGCCCGAGGACCCGCTCCTGCTGGCGCTGCGGGTCGGGGGGTTCGCCCTGACCCTGGTCGTGGTGGTCCTGGTGCGCGGCAACGTCGCCCAGGCCGAGGCGGACACCAACAGGCTCCGCGCCGAGGCCGACCCCGCCCACCAGGGGTAGCCCGGGGCCGCTCGGGCCCCGGGCCACCGGCGTTCGTTAGGCGGCCACGGACACGGCCTGACGCAGACCGGGAGCGGCCACGTCGGCCCAGGCGCGCACGACGCTGTCCGGGCTGTGGGTCTCGTCGGCCGCCAGGACGAGGCCGGGTTCGGCCACCCAGGCGCCCAGGTCGGCCAGGAGGACGCGCAGGTCCTCCTCGATACCGTGGCTGTTGCGCAGGTCGTCGACGACGGCCAGCGGCACCGCGACGGTGTGCCCGAGACCGAGCTCGGGGAGTCGGTCCAGGAACACCTTGAGCAGCCCGGTGTAGGTGCCGTGGACCTGCGGGGACGCCACCAGCAGGACGTCGCTGCGGCTCACCCGCTCCAGAGCGTCCTCCACCGGGGCGGAGGACTCGGCGAGCAGGTCCGGGCCGAGGGCGGCCAGGTCGATGATCTCGGGCGGCGAGGTGACCCCCGCGCGGGCGGCGACCTCGGCGGCGGCGCGCAGGGCGGCCGCGTGTACGGAGGAACGGGGCTGGGGGGCGGCGACGAGCACGGTCAGGCGAGTCATGGCGGAGAACTCCTGGGTTCGGTCAGAGCGAGCCGGGATCGACCGGAAGGAACGCGGGGGGCGGTGATCGGAAGACACCGGAGGGGAACCGCTGTTCCTCGTGGACCTCGACCGAGCGGGACCTCGTCGTCCGGGGCTCGTGTGCCGTGGTCCAGTCGGGGGTGCTCACACGGACCGAGAGAGGCGGTCCGGGACCCAGGTGGGAGTCATGAGCGTCCGGTGTCTGCGTAAGGGCACGGGGGCACGGGTCAGAACCGTGGCGGGGCGGGGCCCCGCAAGGCGCTAGCTACGACAGAGCGCGCTCGCCTGCTGTCTCAGATCGACATGCAGGCGCTGGACAAGCAGCTCACCGGCGGACATGTCTCCATCATGAGGCGCGTCGGCCGCTATCGTCAATGCGTGCCGCCGCCCCTCCCAGGGGGTGTCGGGTTCCGCGCGGGCCGGTCCACCTCGCGGACAACCGTCCCAGGGAGCGGGATCACCCTGTTCCGCTGGGGTTACGCGACGGTCCGGGGGCGCGCACGGCCCCCGGAGGAACGGCGCGTTCACAGAAATGTAATTTACGACACACAGAGCCCGACACCCGCCCCAGAGCGGCATCCGACACACAGGGAGAGCCCCAGACATGGCCCACACACCCCTCACCCTGACCGACGCGCGCGTCGTCACGGCCGACGGCGTCCACGAAGGCTGGCTCCGGATCGAGAACGGCAGGGTCGCCGCGCTCGGCACCGGCCAGCCGGGGCCGGGCGACCGGCTCGACGTCGGCGGACGGCTGGTGACGCCGGGGCTCGTCGACACCCACGTGCACGGCGGTGCGGGGCACGCCTTCCCTGAGGCGGACCCGGAGGGCGTGCGGGAGATCGTCGCCTTCAACCGCCGCGCTGGAGTGACGTCGCTGGTCGGCGGGTTGGTCGCGGCCACCCCGGAGAGCACGCTGCGCCAGGTGGCGGCGCTGGCCGACCTGTGTGAGGCGGGCGAGCTGGCCGGGATCTACCTGGAGGGCCCGTTCATCGCGCGCTCCAAGTGCGGGGCGCACGATCCCGACCTGCTGCGCGATCCGGACACCGCCGAGTTCGACGCCTGGTTGAAGGCGGGCCGCGGCCACGTCCGGATGATCACGGTGGCCCCCGAACTGCCCGGCGCCCTCGACCTGATCCGGGCGGCGCGCTCCTGCGGCGTGGTCGCCGCGGTGGGGCACACGGAGGCGACCTTCGAGCAGACCCTCGCCGCGATCGACGCGGGCGCGACCGTGGCCACCCACGTCTACAACGCGATGCGGCCGCTGAACCACCGGGACCCGGGGCCGATCGCGGCGGTCCTGGGAGACGAGCGGGTGACGGTGGAGCTGATCCTGGACAACGTGCACGTGCACCCGGGGGCGGCGCGGCTGGTGTTCGACGCCGCCGGACCCGGGCGGGTGTCGCTGGTGACGGACGCGATGTCGGCGACCGGCCTGGGCGACGGCGAGTACACGCTGGGCGACCTGAGGGTCCGGGTCCGGGACGGTGAGGCCCGGCTGGTCGAGAACGGCGCGATCGCCTCCAGCACGATCGTGCTCCCCCAGGCGGTGCGCAACGCGGTGGCCCTGGGCGTCCCCGTGACCGACGCCGTACGCTCCGCCTCCTCGGTCCCGGCGGCGGCACTGGGGCTGGAGGCCGCGGGTCGCGTCGAGGTCGGGGGCCACGCGGACCTCCTCGTCCTCGACGACGACATGACGGTCTCCTCGGTGATGTTCCGAGGCGCCTGGAATTCGGACACTTCGGTGTTCTAACGGCGTGTCGTGAGCACGGTACGGATTAGTAACTTGCCCCTGAGCGACAATTACGGACAGGGCGTCGAGGAAAGCACCGTGCCTGACACGAAAGGAACCAGCCATGGCTCAGTCGAGACAGGCCAGCGACCAGCAGCCGACGCGCGTGCCCTCCGAGGAACGCGAACACCTCGGCAAACTCGCCGGTGAGCTGACCCGCTACGGGGTCCAGGCGGAGGTGGTGGACGAACCCGCGGTGTGCCTGCGGGTACGCAACCCCTCCTCCGTCTACGCGGTCGAGGACGTGGTCTGCGAGCGGCGCGAGCACGACTTCGCCTTCCTCGCCTCGTTCGGAGTGCACCTGGGCAACAGCGGCAGCGTGTCCCTGACCGCCCACAAGGTGGCGTGGCTCGTCGGGGCCACCGAGGCGTAGGACGCGTCACACGACGGGGGCGAGGGCCTGCGGCCGCCGCCCCCGTCAGGCGTCCCGCCTCGGCTTGGTACCTTCACCAGAGGTGACCCCGGACGCAAAGGACCGCCCTCGTGACCGCCTTCCGCTACGGGCTCGACCCCGTCGACGAGACCTTCTTCGAGACCGCGCCCATGCGCTGGCGGGTGGGTTTGGAACTGGCCGCCCCACCGGACCGGGTGTGGGCGGGCCTGACCGCGCCCCGACCGCTCTCCTGGTGCCGGGCCCTGCCCGAGGTCGTCTACACCTCGGAACCGCCGCACGGAGTGGGCACCACCCGGGAGGCCAGCGTGCTCGGCACGTACCGGATGCGGCAGGAGTTCTTCCGGTGGGACGAGCCGGGGCGCCGCAAGTCGTTCCACGCCACCGAGGCCACCCTCCCCCTGTTCAGCGCCTTCGCCGAGGACTACCACGTGCTCCCCTTCGCCGACGGCAGCAAGCTGGTGTGGTCGTTCGCCTTCGCCCCCTGGAAGGGTCTGGACAGCGCCGTGCAGCTGGGACGGCCCCTCACGGAGACCCTCCTCGCGTCCCTGGTGCGGGACACCCGCAACCACTTCGGCTCCCTGACCGAAGTCCGCTGACCGCCCCCACCCCGGACACGACAAAGCGCCCCGCAGGGAGGAGGCCAGAGGCCCCCACACCACGGGGCGCGTCGGGCGCGAGCGCCAGCGAGCGCACATCGGGGGGTCCGGGGGTCGTCCCCCCGAAAAGACAACGAAGGCGACCCCGGCGAGCGCGTTCACGCGCGAGCAGGGTCGCCTTCGAGACAGGTGGAGGTGGCGGGAATCGAACCCGCGTCCTTCAGCATCGAGCCAGGGCTTCTCCGGGTGCAGTCTGTAGTGTCGTTCTACTCGGCCCCAGCGCTTGTACAGACACATCGCTGACGGGCCCAGCCACGAAAATGTCCCGCTCGGGCCCCGTGGCCTGATCTGAGCGGTGAGTCATCTGAATGGTGCCGGACCCCGAGCCGATGACGAGCCCGGGCCGACAGAGTCACAATCGCTTAGGCAGCGAGAGCGAACTCAGTGCGCTTGGAATTGGCACTTGAATTTACGCGAATGCAGGATTAACGAGGTCACAAACACAACCCTCGACCCGCTTCCCCTGGAACGGCTACCAAAGTCGAAACCGATCACCCCCTGTGAAGTTGTCAAGACCACCTGTCACCCGAGGGTTCCGGGTGGCCGACAAGCGAGTGAACGAGCACTCGCGTGATCGACACTCTACCTCTTCAACGGTGTGGGCACCAAGCTGATTCCCGGTTGCGGCGGGGATGTGCCGGGCAGGGAGAAACCCCCGTGAGGCGGACTCCAGAGTGGTCGACGCGCTCACGGGGGCGGTCGGCCTGGGTCGGGGCCGACCTCCAAACGCGACGGGCCTCCCGCGGGGCGGGGTCCCGTCTCCTACCTGGTCCGCTACCCCCTGCGCGGGCCAGTCACAGGGAAAGACGCCGCCGGAGCACCCGTGGGTTGCTCCGGCGGCGCCTCGACATCGCGGACGTGGTCCGATCTTCGGTTCAGGGTCCGGTGGCGTCGGCCTCGGCACCCTCTCCGAAGCCCTGGTCCTCGACACCGGCGACGCCGGTCGGCGGGGCGGTCTCGCCGACGCCGGGGGCTCCCTCGATCCCGGTCTCGGCACCGGTCTCGGGCACGACCCCCTGGGCCAGTCCGTTCAGGAAGCTGGTCGCGGCGGTGACGGCGTACTGCTGTAGTCCGCTCATCCCGGGGTCGACCTCGGCGAGCACAGCGAAGGCGACGTCGCCCTGGTATCCCACGAACCAGTGCAGGGCGGTCCCGTCCTGTTCGGCGCGGGCGGCCTGTCCGTACACCTGCTCCTCACCGACGTTCACCTCGGGGACGCGCAGGGTGACGGCGTCGCCGAGCCCTTCGCGGACCACTTCCAGGTGGGCGGCGTCGAGTTCCTTGGCGTTGTCAGGGCTCGGCCCCTCCTCGCGGACGAGGGTCGGGCCGTGCCAGGAGCCGTCGGCGACGGCCGCGACGGCCAGGGCCATGGAGAGCGGGCTCACCCGCACCCCGTGGTCACCGATCATCGCGGCGGCCAGTTCGGCGTCGCCGTCACCGATCTCCACGGTCCCCGGGGAGACCGGCAGGGGCAGCTGCCAGTCGGCGCCCAGCCCGAGCTGGCCGGCGGCCTCGGTGATCGCGTCGGCGCCCACTTCGGAGGCGATGTCGACGAACCCGACCGTGCACATGTAGGTCATGTTGCGGACGAGTGTGGGGTTGTCCGCGAGGAAGCCGTTGCTGGGGTTGGTGAAGACCTGGTCGCCGACCTCGGACTGGTACCCGCAGGGCATGGCGCTGTCCGCGGTGACCGCGCCGGACTCCAGGGCGGCCAGCGCCGACACCATGGTGAAGGTGCCGCCCGGGGCGTAGCTCCCGGAGAGGGCACCGTCGTCGGCGGCGCTCCCGGACGCGTTGGCGGCGGCCAGGACCTCGCCGTTGGTGGTGTCGACCGCCACGATGTAGCCGTCGCCGGGCAGCGCCTCCAGGGCGCTCTCCGCGGCGTACTGGGTGGACAGGTCCAGGGTCGTCTCGATCCCGGCGCTGCGCACGCCCTCCCAGGACTCCAGGACGTCGGTCTGGTCACCGTCCGCGCCCAGGCTCACGACCTGGGTGGTCGCGGTTCCGGCCAGTTCCTGCTGGAAGATGTTCTGGAGGCCGCTCAGGCCGACGGTGTCGCCCGCCTGGTAGGGCCCGGCCACACGGGAGGAGACCCGGTGCTCGGCCGTGCCCGCGACCTCGCCGAGGACGGAGGGCGCCACCCGAGGCGAGAGGTTGATCTCGACCTCCTGGGTGTCGACCCCGGAGATGCTCGCGGCCTGGCGCAGGAGCGCCTCGTCCGCGTCGCGCATGAGCACCAGCGGCTGGAACTGCTCGGGCGGGGCGGACCGCACGCGGTTGACGAGCGGGTCGGGGTCCTCGTCGAGGAGTTCGGCGAGCTCGGTGACGCCCGCCTCCTTGTCCTCCATGTCGGCGGGCAGCACACCGAAGGCGGTGACGCTGTCGGCGCCGACCAGGGGTTCGCCGGACCGGTCGAGGATCTGGCCCCGGTCCTCGATCTCGTAGCTGACGGCGAGGCGTTCGCCTTCGGAGAGGTCGGGGTGGATGACGCTCGGCGACCAGTCGATGAGCCAGCCGGTGGGGCCGTTGGTCAAGGACATCTGGCCGGTGTAGTTCCACACCGGGTCGCCGATGCCGAGGTCGGCGGTGGCACCGAACTCGGCGCTCGCGGACCCTCCCTCGGTGGAGATCCGGCCGAGGTCGAACCGGATGGAGGCGAGGTCGAGCTGATCGTGCACGTCCGTGAGCGCCCGCTCGACCTCCTCCGGTTCACCGTTGGTGTGTCGCGCGGCCTCGGCGTGGTTCCCGTCCTGCCAGGCGAGCAGGAAGGACCTGACTGCCACCTCCGGACTGGGGTGGGTCGTACACGCCGCGAGACTCAGGGCGACGATCAGGCCACTGCTGGCGGCCGCGATGCTGCGGCCGAGGGGACGGGGGGACACCTTGTGTGTTCCTTTCAGGCGCCTCAGTGTGGGACGGCTCAACGCCGACGACGGAGCGCGCGCTCCATGTCGCGCTTGGCTTCGCGTTCGGCGATGGCATGGCGCTTGTCGTACTCGCGCTTACCGCGGGCCAGAGCGATCTCCACCTTGGCCCGTCCGTCACTGAAGTACAGGGACAGCGGGATCAGCGTGCGCCCGGGCTCCCGGGTCTTGCCGATCAGCCGGGAGATCTGCTCGCGGTGCAGGAGTAGCTTACGGGATCTGCGGGCGGAGTGGTTGGTCCAGGTGCCCTGTGAGTACTCGGGGATGTGGACGCCTTCGAGCCACACCTCGTTGTCATGGATGTGCGCGAAACCGTCCACGAGGGAGGCGCGACCCTCTCTGAGGGACTTCACCTCGGTGCCGGTCAGGACCAGGCCCGCCTCGTAGGTCTCGTCGAGGTGGTACTCGTGCCGGGCACGGCGGTTCTGGGCGATGTTCTTTCGCCCGGTTTCCTTGGCCACGGTTGGCTCCCTTCATGCGTCCGGGGGGCCACGCCGTGTGGCCCCCCGGTACCCTGCGCCCGCCGGACTGGTGACCCGTCAGACCTTCAGGTAGCGGCGCAGGGTGAGGAACGAGGTCACGGTGCACAGGAGCACACCGAGGATCATCGAAACTCCGATGACGTACAACAGCGAACCCGTGCCGAGCGCCACGTCGAACTGGAACCAGTCCTCGATCTGGGTGAGCAGTGTGTACCTGGTGGCCACGATGAACCCGGACGCGATGACACCGCCGATGAGACCGGCGATGGCCCCCTCCAGGAGGAAGGGCAGCTGGATGTAGAAGTTCGAGGCGCCGACCAGGCGCATGATGCCGGTCTCCCGGCGGCGGCTGTAGGCCGACAGACGGATGGTGTTGCCGATCAGCAGCGCGGCGGCGGCCAGCTGCACACCGGCGACCACCAGTGCGGCCCACTTGAGGCCGTCGAGCAGCCCGAAGAACTGTTCGAGGACGCGCTGGTCGTTGGAGACCGAGTCGACTCCCGGAGCCCCGTCCACCGCCGCGCGCACGGTGTCGTAGTGGTCGGGGTTGGTGAGCTGCACCCGGTAGTTCTCCGGGATGTCACCCTCCTGCGCGGCCTCGGCGAGGGCCTCGTTGGAGGAGCCGATGCGCTCCTGGAAGTCGGCCCAGGCCTCGGCGGCGGTGAGGTAGCGGTACTCGTCGACCTCGGCCAGCGAGTCCAACTGCGCTTCGAGTGCGGTGCGGTCCTCCTCCGTCGCGGCGCCGTTCTCCTGACAGGCCGCGGTCGGCGAGATGTCGTTGCACATGTAGATGGTCAGCGTGATCCGCTGGTCCCAGTAGTTGCGCATCTCGGAGACCTGCTGGTTGACCAGCAGACCGGCACCGAACAAGGCGAGGGAGATGGCCACGGTCGTGATGACCGCGATGGTCATCGTCAGGTTGCGGCGTAGGCCGATCCACGTCTCGGAGAGAACGAATTGTGCTCGCATGATCTGTTAAAGGTCCATCCTTCGGGGCTTCGCCGTGCCGGTTGTCGCGGTCGCCGACCGCCCGGCGACGAGCGTGCCAGGGGTCAGTACGCCTGGCCGTAGACGCCGCGCGTCTGGTCGCGGACCACCACGCCCTCTTCAAGCTCGATCACGCGCTTGCGCATCGAGTCGACGATGGCGGCGTCGTGGGTCGCCATGACGACGGTCGTGCCCGTGCGGTTGATGCGGTCCAGCACCTTCATGATGCCGATGGAGGTCGCCGGGTCGATGTTTCCGGTGGGCTCGTCGGCCAGCAGGATCTGCGGGCGGTTGACGAAGGCGCGGGCGATGGCCACGCGCTGCTGCTCACCACCGGAGAGCTCGCCGGGCATGCGCCCGGCCTTGCCTTCGAGCCCCACGAGCTCGACGACCTCGGGGACGACCTTCTTGATGAACCGCCGGGGCTTGCCGATGACCTCCAGGGCGAAGGCGACGTTCTCGAAGACGTTCTTGTTCGGCAGCAGCCGGAAGTCCTGGAAGACGCAGCCGATGCGGCGGCGCAGGTGCGGGACCTTCCAGTTGGACAGGCGGGCCAGGTCCTTGCCCGCGACGTGCACCCTGCCCTCGTTGGGCTTCTCCTCCTTGAGCACCAGCCTGAGGAAGGTCGACTTTCCGGAGCCGGACGGGCCGACCAGGAAGACGAACTCGCTCTTGTCCACGTCGATGGAAACACCGTCGAGCGCGGGGCGCTTCTGAGTCGGGTACAGCTTGGTGACGTTATCGAAGTGGATCACAGGCGCATCACAAGGCTCTCGAAGGTATGGGCACCCGGCGGACCGAGCTCCGCGCGGGATCGTACCGGCCGCATGGCCACCGACAGTTTAGAGGGGACAGGGGCCCGGATTGTCCAGGTCCCGTCGCACCCGGGAGATCTGTGGAGATCAGAGCACTATCGGCCAACAGCCACGAGCATATCGGAGGTGTCAACCGATGATAACGTTCACATATAGCAGTTTCGGTAAAACTGCGGGGTCGTGAGTGTCACCGTCGCGACACGGGGCGGGTTCCACCGCCCCGGGCACCGCTCACGCGGCCGGGCGTGTCCCCGCCGCGCGGGCGGGGACGCCACGGGTCAGTTCTGTTCGTTCTTCTCTCGGCTGCGCATCCACCGGATCTCGGCGTCGATGAACGCGTCGATGTCGCCGTCCAGGACACCGGAGGTGTTTCCGGTCTCCGCGCCGGTCCGCACGTCCTTGACGCTCTGGTACGGGTGCAGGACGTAGTTGCGCATCTGGGTCCCCCAGCTGCTCACCGAGTCGCCCCGGATCTCGTCCAGCGCGGCCTGCTCCTCCTCGCGCTTGCGGGCCAGGAGCTTGGCCTGGAGCATCGACATCGCGGTCGCCTTGTTCTGGAGCTGCGAGCGCTCGTTCTGACACGACACCACGATGCCGGTGGGCATGTGGGTGATGCGCACGGCGGAGTCGGTGGTGTTGACCCCCTGGCCGCCGGGACCGCTGGAGCGGTACACGTCCACCCGCAGCTCGGTCTCGTCGATCTCGATGTGGTCGCTCTGCTCGACCATGGGGACGACGTCCACTCCCGCGAACGAGGTCTGGCGCCGGTTCTGGTTGTCGAACGGAGAGATGCGCACCAGGCGGTGCGTGCCGTGTTCGCCGCGCAGGGTGCCGTACGCGAAGGGGGCCCTGACCGCGAACGAGGTGGACTTGATGCCCGCCTCCTCCGCGTAGGAGGTCTCGTAGACCTCCGTGGGGTAGCCGTGCCGCTCCGCCCAGCGCAGGTACATGCGCTGGAGCATCTGCGCCCAGTCGGCGGCGTCGACGCCGCCCGCCTGGGAGTTGATGGTGACGATCGCTTCGCTCTCGTCGTGCGGGCCGTTGAGGAGCGTGCGCACCTCCAGCTCGCCGATCTCCTTGCGGAGCTGCTCCAGCTCACGGTCGGCCTCGGCGCGGGTGTCGGCGTCGTCCTCGGCCTCGGCGAGCTCGTAGAGCACCCCGAGGTCGTCCAGGCGCTGTCCGATGCCGCTGACCTTGTTGACCATGGACTCCAGGCTGGAGAGCTGGCGTGTCACCTTCTGCGCGTTGCCCTGGTCGGCCCACAGTTCGGGGTCGGCGGACTGCTCGCGCAGTTCGGCGATCTGGGTCTGCATCGCCTCCAGGTCCAACACGGCGGTCACACTCGCCAGGGTCGCCGCGAGTTCCTTGATCTTCTCTGCTGGGTCCAGTTCTGCCACGGACCCAGTGTAGGACCCAGCGGGAGGGCGGACCCCATCCGTGCCCCGGCCCCGGTCCCCCGGCCTCGCCCACCGCCCCCGGACACGCGGGAGGGGCGCCCGGGCACTGAACTGCTCCCCGGACGCCCCTCGAAGGCTCGGTCCGCTAGTCGACCAGCGAACGGATCGACCGCAGCGCCACCGAGAGGGTGGCCAGGTCGAAGCGCTCGTTCTCCTGGATCTCCGACAGCGTGATCCCGGCGCGCTGCACCGCGGCCTCGTTCTGCCCGGTCCACGCGGAGATCAGCTCGTCGTTGGAGCCCTCCCCGCCCGCCTCCAGCACACGGCTGGTGAGGTCGGCGTGGGCCGCGTAGAGGTCGTCGCGCAGGGCCGAACGGGCCATCGTGCCCCAGCGGTCGTCCCGGGGCAGGTCGATGATGCGCTCACGCCACCAGCTGATGTTGAACCGGTCGGCCAGCTCGAAGTACAGGCTGGCGACCCGTCCCACGGGCTGACCCGTGCGGCGCGCGATCTCCACCAGGTCGAGCGTGGAGTAGGCGGGGACCATCACGGCGACCCGCTCGGCGAGGTCCGTGGGCACGCCCAGCGACGTGTAGCGGTCGCGGCGCTCCTCGAACGCCTCCAGGTCCCGGCCGTGCAGCAGCTCCCGGAGCTGCGGCAGCACCTCGCCCACGCCCTCGGCGAAGAAACCGATCTCACTGGCGAGGTCGAACGGGAAGGTGCGGTTGCGCAGCAGCCACCGGGCGGACCGCTCGGCGAGCTTGCGGATCTCCAGCAGCAGCACGAGCTGGCTGTCGACCGAGATCTGGTGGTCCAGCTCCTCGATCTCGCCCCAGTACTGGCGCAGCTCCAGGATCTCCTGGGTGACCAGGTAGGCGCGGGCGATGTCGGCGGCGCTGGAACCCAGCTCCTCGTTGAGACGGAACGCGAAGGTCGTCCCGGACCGGTTGACCATCTGGTTGGTCACCTGGTTGACGATGATCTCCCGGCGCAGCGGGTGCGACTGCACGCCGGCGGCGTACCGGTCCACCCGCAGCGGGGTCGGGAAGTAGTCCGTCAAGGTCGACGCCAGGTACGGGTCGTCGGCCAGGTCGGACAGCCCGATCTGCTCCTTGAGGCTGATCTTGGTGTAGGAGAGCAGCGTCGCGAACTCGGGGCCGGTGAGCCCGGTGCCCTGGGCGCGCCGCTCGGCGATCGCCTTGTCGGAGGGCAGGTCCTCCTGCTTGCGCTTGAGGACCTTGGTGCGCTCCAGGTGGCGCATGTAGCGGCCGTGGACGTGCAGCATCTCGCCGGTCTGCTTGCGCGCGGCGGCCAGCACGGCGTTCTGCGCGTAGTTGTTGCCCAGGACCAGCGAGGCGACCTCGTCGGTCATGTCGATGAACAGCTGGTCGCGGTCGGCCTTGGCCAGCTCGCCGGAACGCACCTCGCGGTCCAGCATGATCTTGATGTTGACCTCGTGGTCGGAGGTGTCCACACCGGCGGAGTTGTCGATGAAGTCACTGTTGACCCGGCCGCCCTCGCGGGCGAACTCGATCCGGGCGGGCTGGGTCAGGCCCAGGTTGCCGCCCTCGCCGACCACCTTGACGCGCAGCTCGGTGGCGTTCACCCGCACCTGGTCGTTGGCCTTGTCGCCGACCTCCGCGTGGGTCTGTCCGCTCGCCTTGACGTAGGTGCCGATGCCGCCGTTCCACAGCAGGTCCACCGGCGAGGTGAGCACGCACCGGATGAGCTCGTCCGGGGTGAGCGAGGTGACGTCCTCGTCGATACCGAGGACCTCGCGGACCTGCGGGGTGACCGGCACGGACTTGGCGGTGCGCGGGTGCACGCCGCCGCCCTCGGAGATCAGCGCCGGGTCGTAACTCTCCCACGTGCTGCGGGGCAGGCGGAAGACGCGCTCGCGCTCGGCCCAGGAGACGGCCGGGTCGGGGTTCGGGTCGAGGAAGACGTGCCGGTGGTCGAAGGCGGCCACCAGCTTGATCTTGCGCGACAGCAGCATGCCGTTGCCGAACACGTCGCCGGACATGTCGCCGATACCGACGACGGTGAAGGGCTCCTCCTGGACGTTGACGCCCATCTCGCGGAAGTTGTACTTCACCGACTCCCACGCGCCCCGGGCCGTGATGCCCATGGCCTTGTGGTCGTAGCCCACGGAGCCGCCGCTGGCGAAGGCGTCGCCCAGCCAGAAGCCGCGCTCGTTGGAGATGGCGTTGGCGGTGTCGGAGAAGGTCGCGGTTCCCTTGTCCGCGGCGACCACCAGGTACGAGTCGTCGCCGTCGTGCAGGACGGTGCGCTCGGGGTGCACCACCCGGCCGTCGACGAGGTTGTCGGTGACGTCCAGCAGGCCGCTGATGAACTGCTTGTAGCAGGACACGACCTCGGCCATGACCTCCTCGCGGCCGGCCCCGGCGGGCAGCCGCTTGCAGACGAAACCGCCCTTCGCGCCGCTGGGCACGATGACGGAGTTCTTCACCATCTGCGCCTTGACCAGGCCCAGGATCTCCGTGCGGAAGTCCTCGAACCGGTCCGACCAGCGCAGGCCGCCACGGGCTACGGAGCCGAAGCGCAGGTGGACGCCCTCGACCCGCGGCGAGTACACGTACATCTCGAACCGGGGCCGCGGGTGCGGAAGGTCCGGGATCTGCTGCGGGTTGAGCTTGAGCACCAGGTAGGGGCGGCCCTCGGAGCCGCCCTGGTAGTGGTTGGTGCGCAGGGTGGCCTGGATGACCGCGAGGAACGAACGCAGGATGCGGTCGTGGTCGAGGCTGGCCACGCCGTCGAGCTCGCCCTCGATCTTGCCGACGATCACGTTGCCGCGCTCGGCGCGGCCCTCGTCGGGCTGGTCGGGGTCGAACCGGGCCTCGAAGAGCTCCACGAGCAGGTTGGCGATCCCGACGTTGGCGACCAGGACGTCGGCCAGGTAGTCGGGGGTGAAGGTCGACCCGGTCTGGCGCAGGTACTTGGCGTAGGCGCGCAGCACGGTGAGCTGGCGCCAGTCCAGCCCGGCGCGCACGACCAGGCCGTTGAACCGGTCGGACTCGCCGAGGTCGCGCCAGGAGGCGTCGAAGGCGTCCTCGAAGAGGCCCTTCAGGCGTTTCGGGGAGAGGTCGGAGGACTCCAGCGGGCCCAGGCCGAAGTCGTAGATCCAGACCCGGCCGACGCCGTCGACGGTGATGTCGTAGGGCAGCTCGTCGACCACCTCGACGCCCAGGTGCTCCAGGACGGGCAGGACCTGGGACAGCGAGATGGGCTCGCCGATCCGGGCGAGGCGGAACCGCCAGGCGCCGGAGGCGGCGCCCTCGGGCTGGTAGAGGCTCGCGGAGAACTCGCCCGCGCGGTCCTCGGGGGCGGTGCGCTCGAGCAGCTCCTCGATGCGGCAGATGTCCGTGGCCGCGACCGTCGGGTCGTTGTCGATCTTGTAGGCCTCGGTCAGGCCCGGGCCGTAGCGCTCCTTGAGCGTGGTGGCGCGGGTGGGACCGAACGCGTCGACGAGGGCGTCGTCGAAGTCGGCGTCCCAGGAGCGGGCCGCCTGGCGGACCTTCTCCTCCAGCTCGACCTGGTCGATGTCGGCGAGGGTCTGGCCGCTCCGCGCCCGGGCCACCAGGTAGAGGCGGGCCAGCGGGGCGGCGCCGATCATCACGTTGTGGTCCATGGTGGCGCCCTGGAAGGCGTCCGCCAGCACCTGCTGGATGTCGAGGCGCACCTGGGTGCTGTACTCGTCGCGCGGCATGTACACGAAGCAGGACATGTAGCGGCCGCCGTACGGGTCGCGGCGCATGAACAGCTTGGTGCCGCGGCGGTCGCGCAGCCGCAGGACGCCGCGGACGATGCTGTACAGCTCGCCCACGGGGATCTGGAGGAGTTCCTCGCGCGGGAAGGTCTCCAGGAGCTCGATCAGGTCCTTGCCGTCGTAGCTGTCGGCCTCGAACCCGGCCAGGGCGAGGACCTCGGCCTGCTTGCGGCGCAGGATGGGGATCTGGGCGATGCTGCTCGTGTTGGCCTGCGAGGAGAACAGGCCGAGGAAGCGGCGTTCCCCGATGATGTTGCCCTGGGCGTCGAACTTCTTGACGCCGATGTAGTCGAGGTACTTGGGCCGGTAGACGGTGGCCCGGGAGTTGGCCTTGGTGAGCACCAGGACGTAGGGCTCGCGGGCCTTGCCGCGGATCTCCGGGGGCAGCGCCGAGAAGCTGGTGGGCGCGTCGGCGTCCATGCGCAGGATGCCCAGGCCGGTGCCGGGCTCGGGGCGCAGGGAGTCGTCGCCGTTCTCGTCGGTGACCAGGGCGTACTCGCGGTAGCCCATGAAGGTGAAGTGGCGGTCGGCGATCCAGCGCAGGAAGTCGACGCTCTCGCCGATCTCGCGCGGGTCGACGCCACCGGCGACGAGGCGGTCCTGGTAGGCGGAGACCTCGTCGGCGATCCGGATGACCCGGTCACTCATCTTGGCGGAGTCCTCGTCGGCGTAGCGGACGTCGTTGAGGACGCGCTCCAGCCGGGTGGTGATCTCCTTGACCCGCTCGGGGTCGCTCTGCCGGTCGATCTCGATGTGCATCCACGACTCGTCGGTCGGCAGCAGGCCGTCGCCGCCGATCTCCGGGTCGAACTCCCTGAGGTGCCCGGCCAGGTCGCGGCCGACGGTCATCTGGGGGTGGATGATGAGCCGTACCCCGGCACCCAGGTCGCTGAGGGCCATGGTCACGGAGGAGACGAGGAAGGGCGCGTTGTCCGTGACGATCTCGACGACGCTGGTCTGCTGCTCCCACCCGTCGTCTTCGAGCGTCGGCGTGTAGACGCGGACCTTGGCCCGGCCCTGGACGCGCTCGGCACCGAAGGAGCGGTGGGCTTCGGCGGTCCAGCAGATCTGCTCGGGGCTGCGCCCGCTGATCTCCTCGGGGTCCGTGTGCCGGTAGTAGAGGGGGAGGAAGCCGCGGACCGCGTCGGCGGCCTCGGGGCTGAGCCGGTCCCCCGGATTCCACCGGGAGGCCGCGTCACTCAGCAGCTTCTGGAGGATGACGTCTGATTGCCCGGACATAGGGATCTTCTCACTCCTTTGTGAGCAACGTCGCACGAGCGCAGTCGAGGACACCCGGTCATGTGACGTGTGTGGCTCGTCAGGCGACCTGTGAACTTCTGTGGCTGACTTGTGAATTCCCGTGAGGTCCTTGGGCCGCAAGGAACCCACGAGGGCGTTGGTTGGGTTGGTACCTGTGCGCACAGGTGGCGTCAAACGAGGTCGGGACGTCGTTGTCCCGCCCTCTGCACGACCCCCACTCGGTGGGGGCCGCCCCCAGGCTACTGCTTTTCGCGCGCGAGAACAGGACCAACACCGTTACGGGCTGGTTACGTACCGTAAGGACTGGATTGCGGCGGGCACGGAACCACGTACGCGGCCCGGCCCGATCACCGTGTGGTGGCCTGGTGGACGGCCGTCATCACGGCTCGCGGGTCGCTCAGGTCCTGGAGGACGATCTGGGCCCCGGCGTCCCGCAGCTGCCCCTCGGTCGCGGAACCGTTGAGCACCGCGACGGGGGTCGCCCCGCCGATCAGCGCCGCCCGTACGTCCGGGGCGGAACCGGTGACGAACACCGTCTCCTCCTCCGTGTAGGCGCGGCCGCCCTCGCCGGAGGCGTGCAGCCGGATGGACTGGATCAGGCTCGACTTCGGGTAGTTGACCGACCCGAACCCGCCCACCGCCAGGTTCAGGTGCGAGTCCAGGCCGAAGGCGGCCAGCTTGGCCGTGGCGTTGGCGCGCGTGCTGCCGCTCACCACGGTCTGCAGGGTGTCCGGGAGCGCGGCCACGGCGGCCAGGGAGGCGGCCGCGCCCGGCATGACCCGGCCCTTGGCCAGCAGCTGTTCGTGGCGGGCGGCGAAGGAGGTCTCCAGGGCGGCGAGGAAGTCGCCCAGGACCTCGGTGTCGGGTTCGAGCTCCACGTAGTTGCGGGCGCAGAACTCGAAGAACATCTCCGAGTCGGTGCGGCCCGCCGACGAGGTCAGGTAGACCAGCGGTTCGCCCGTGACCTTCTCGAAGGCCTCGGCGTAGGCGGCCCTCATCACCTGCCCCACGTCGAGGAGGGTGAGGTCGATGTTCCATAGCACCAGGCGGCTGATGGCTGACTCCTCGGGGATCGGAGCGGGGGTTCGGGATCTCCCTATTGTGCCGGATGGGTGATGAGAGGCGGAAACGGCGTCCGGACCCGGCCAGCGGCGGAGCACCGGGGCCTTCGCGCGCGTCTCATCCCCCGCGGACGCGTATGAGCGGACGTACCCCCCTGACGAAGGAAGGTCCCCCGTGAACGGTTCCTGGCGGTTGCCCCTGATCGCGGCGACGACGGCGGCCCTGGCGGCGTGTTCTCCCGGCGGCCCGGCCCGTGACGGGACGGCGGTGGTCGGCGACGACCCGCGCGTCATCGTGCACGACTTCTCGTACGGGATGGACATGGGTCTCACACTGGCGCTGGAGTACGTGCCGGAGCACGGTTGCCTCCTGGTGCGCAC
Organism: Nocardiopsis sp. NPDC007018; assembly: GCF_040635075.1. Lineage (NCBI taxonomy): Bacteria > Bacillati > Actinomycetota > Actinomycetes > Streptosporangiales > Nocardiopsidaceae > Nocardiopsis > Nocardiopsis sp. NPDC007018. The sequence goes on along the minus strand of NZ_JBEYHA010000039.1, from coordinate 19,440 downwards.
GGCCGACCCCGAGGACGGCGGGCCCGGAGAGGCGTTCACGCCGATCTGGCCGAGCGACGTGGAGCCGTTCCATGAGGACGGACGTGCGGGGGTCAGCGTCCCGGGAGTCGGTGAGCTCGTGGACGGGGACGCGTTCACGAGCGGGGGCTCCTACACGGACGCGTCCGAACTGGACGAGGTGCCCGACCTACCCGGGGAGTGCCTCCCGGAGGGCGGGTTCGTCACCATCAACCAGGGTTCGGTGGAGAGGAGTGAGGGAGCCCCGGGCACGGAGTGACGCCCGGGGCACACGTGTTGGCGTCCCGGCCCGGTCGCGGGCCGGGACGCCAACACGGGAACCTCAGACGTGGGAGGGGCGGGCGGCGACCAGCCGCGCGAAGGCGGCCCACTCGGAGGCCCCGACGGGCAGGAAACCGTGGTCGGGGTTCTTGGAGTCACGGATGGCCGCGCCGGTCGGCAGGTCCGCGACCTCGACGCAGTTCTCCTGAGAGGTGGAGTAGGAGGACTTGCGGAAGGTGAGGATTGGCGCGACCTCGACGCAGTTGTCCTGGGAAGAGGAGTAGGAGGACTTGCGGAACTCCAGCAGCATGATCAGGCTCGCTTGTCGTGCTCGGCGGCGATGGATTCGATGAGGTCAAGAGACTTCCTCGGGTCCAAGGCCAGGTTGTGGACGCCGTCGAAGATCAGCCTATGCCGATCCACGTAGGCCTCATCCTCCACGTACAAGGACTCCACCCCAGTGGAGATGCTGACGATCCCCGGCTCCGGATTGGGAAACTCCAAAAGCGAGAAGGCACCGTCCATCGCGGTGTGTGCTCCAGCATCAAACGGCACCACCAGTAGTGTCACCTTGTAGTGCGAGGCCATGCCTTGCAGAAATCGAAGCTGTTCGGCCATCACCTCAGGTGAACGTACAGCCCGACGAAGAACGGCTTCGTCAATCACGCTGATCAGCTGTGGCCCCTTTGGAGCATCGAGCACGCTCCGACGGGCCATCCTGGATTCCACCTTGCGCTGTGTGTCTTCGGGTGGGACGACACCCCCGGACTCGAAAATCGCAGCGGCATAGCCCGGTGTCTGCAGCAATCCCGGTATCGCAAGCGCCTCATAAGAGCGGATTCGGACGGCCTCGGCTTCCAGGTCAGGCAGAGCTCCCGGGAACAAATCGGCGTATTCATGCCAGTCGCTGCGCCCGCGAGCCTCCTCGGTCAGACTGAGAAGATGCGCGCGGTCATCTCCCTCCACCCCGTAGAGGTCCAGCAGGGCCTCCACGTCAGTGCGCTTGGGAAACCGCCACTCGTTCCGCTCCGACCTGGTCAGCTTGCCCGTCGACCACTTCAGCTTCTCGGCCACCGACGCGGCGGACATGCCCCTGTCATCACGGAGCTTCCTCAGCGCGGCCGACAGCCTGCGCCGCCGGACCCCGGGCGAATGACCTCCGGCCACGACATCTCCTTCCAGGCAGCGGTTGCGTGCCTCGATCGTAGTAGCAGCCATCGTCGGGCCGATTTTTCTGACTGACTACAAAAATTGCTTGTAATCATGACTGGCTCGAATCATACTGAGATCAGTAGCACACCCATACCGGGTGTCGCCTCCTCTACGTAGGGAGATGACTCCATGGCGTCAACAACCCTGTCTCAAGCCCCGCTGATCACCGACATCGTCCAGATCATCCGGGGCGGAGAGCCCGACGAGCACGGGGTCTCGCTGGCCGGGCGCCTCTCTCCGTCCGCCCCGCGCTACCACCGGGAGTGCGCCTGCTCCTGCGTCGGGATCGCGGACTACTTCTGGGAACGGCTTGACCGCCTGAACCCCTACGGCAAGAACAGCGGATTCTGGCTGCGAGTCGTCTCCGAGGACTTCGAGGACGAGGGTCTCCCCGAGGGAGCGACCATCGTCGAGACGATCCGGGTGAGCCACCGCGTCCACTGATCCCCCTCCGTGCCGTTGGGCGGCGCCGTCCTCGTCAGGCGGCGCCGCCCATCCGCACGGATGGACATCCCTCGATTGGAGACCTCCATGTCGCTCCTGTCCCCCACTCGTGATTCCGCCCTTCCCCCGTTGAGCGACCCTCGTGCCACTGACTCTTGTACCTGCGGCGGGTCCGGAGAGATGCGCATCGAAAGCGACGGAAACAGACCCTGGCCGGGTCACCAGCCAGTCGACCATCCGATCTGCAAGGGAAGTGGTGAGGCATGAACTCGAACGACCCGCACACCCGGCTCGTGGAGGCGCTGGACACGTCCGAGACGGTGCGTGCGGCCTTCGCCGACCACCCCCGGCACCGGTTCGTCCCGGACATGATCTGGCCCGGTGTGTCCGGGCTCCCGCTCTTCCGCTCGGCCGACCCGGAGCGCTGGACGCGGATCGTCTACGAGAACGACGCCGTCATCACCCAGGCCAACGACGGTGGGAGCGGGCCCGTCAACAGGCCCTCCTCGTCCTCCTCCGCCCCACAGGTGATGGCGGACATGATCCACGCGGCGGGGGTCGGCCCGGGGATGCGGGTTCTGGAGATCGGCACCGGGACCGGTTGGAACGCGGCGATCCTCTCCTCTCTCGTCGGCCCCACCGGATCGGTGACCTCCCTGGAGATCGACCCCAAGGTGGCCGAGCACGCCGTGAAGAGGCTCTCCGGGACCGGAGTGTCGGTCGCGACCGGCGCCGTGCCACCCGACGGGCCCTACGACGCGGTCATCGCCACCTGCGCCGTGCGGCGCGTCCCGGAACCGTGGACGACGGGCCTCGTGCCGGAGGGCACGATCGTCCTTCCCTGGGCCACCCACGACTCTCGGGGGCCCACACCGATCGTGGCGCTCTCCGCCGGAAGTCCCCTGGCCGGGCCGTTCGTCCGGGACGGTTCCTTCATGCGCGACCGCACCCAGCGTGTTCCCCCGGAGCGGTTCCCCGGTGTGGGGGCCGAGAGCGAACGGGAGGGGCACTTCCCTCTGGGCTCTGAGGAGCTGATCGACCAGGACCGACTGACACGTCTGGTCCTGGCCGCGCCGTTCCTCTCGATCGACCTGCACGGACACCCGTGGCGGGAGGGACACGCCTCGATCGTCGCGCTGGGTGCCGACGACTCCTGGACGTACGTGTGGCCGGACGGCTCGACCACCGGCGGCGGCCCCCGAGACCTCGGCCGAGAGCTGGGCGAGGTTTACACCGAACTGGACGGGGCGGGCTGGCCCGAGCTGAAGGAGTTCACTCTGGAGGTCTCCCCCGACCGCCGGACGCACACGATCCGCAGCGGCCCGCTCGGCCCCTGGGAACACGGGGTGTGAGGTACCGCCCGTCCCGGAGCCCTCGGCACCGGGACGGGCGGACCTCGCGGCCCTGGACGACCGCTCGGACGGGGAAGACCACCGAGGTACCAGGACGCGACCTACACCGAGTGCTCCCAGCTACCGAAGGGCGCCGTGACCCGGCACGCCCCCTCGGCCAGGTCGGCTTCCAGCGAGAACTCCGTCAGGGCGGGCCACCCCTCTCCCGCCAGGAGTGCGTGGGCCGCGCGCAGGCGCTCCACCAGATCCGTGGGGCCTCCGCCGTGGGTGGCGCCGTCCGGCCACAGGTAGGCCCAGGAACCGTCCGGGGTGCCGAGGTAGATGATGGACCCGACACCCCCGCCGAACGGACGCATCCCCACCCCGAGGCGAACTCCGGGAAGCATGAGCATGAACCGGGTGACGCGGTCGTCCTCGGTCAGGTCCTCTGCGGTGAAGGGCAGGACCCGGGTGCCCTCCGACTCACAATCCATCCCGGGAAAGTCTCCGCTGGGGACCCGCTGGGTGCGGTCCCGCATGAAGAAGGCCTCACACACGAACGGCCCGGCGGCACTGGTCGGTCCGGTCTTCTCCAGGACCGCGACCGGACTGGCGTGCGAGTCCGAACTCGGCCCCCAGGGCACCACGATCCGGCCCTCCGGGCTCAGCCCGCCGAGCCAGGAGACGGGGACCCGGCTCACCGCACAGGTGGCGATGACCGCGTCATAGGAGTCCCCTGTGGGCGGCTCCGCCGCGTGCACCACCTTCACCGGCGTTCCCGTGAGACGTTTGCTCGCCCGCCCCGCGACCTTGGGGTCGATCTCCAGAGAGGTCACCGATCCGGTGGGACCCACGAGAGAGGAGAGGATCGCGGCGTTCCAGCCGGTCCCGGTACCGATCTCCAGCACCCGCATACCGGGTTCGATCCCGGCGGCCCCGATCATGTCGGCCATGAGCTGCGGTGCCGAGGAGGACGAGGAGGGGTGGTTGACGGCTCCGCTGCCCCCGTCGTTGGCCTGGGTGACCACCGCGTCGTCGTCGTAGACGTAGGCGGCCCAGCGCTCGGGATCGGCCGAGCGGATCAGCGGCAATCCCTGGATGTCCGGCCACACCAGGTCAGGGATGAACCGGTGCCGGGGATGGTCGGCGAAGGCCACACGCACCGACTCGGAGACGTCCAGCCGCCCCACGAGATCGGAGTGCATCCGCTGGAGATCCGTCACTTCCGAACCGTTCCCGTCCCCCCGCAGTCCTGGCAGGTCACCACTTCCTTGTCCTGACCCCAACCCTTCTTCTGCCCGTCACTGGTGAGGATGAAGGTTCCCTCACCACGGCAGGCGCCGCATGTGCTCTCAGCCACGTGGATCTCCTCATTCCAGGGGTGGGTGAGAGGACACGTCCCTCGCCCACCAGGGGGTTCCTGAACAGCACCTCACGGAAATCGGACCAAGAGTCACTCCGTGGCGACGCTGAGTTCCATCAGAGCACAAGTGGCTTAAGCCAGTCAAAATACTGGCTCAAGCCAGCTGCGTAGAATATCTACATGACTTCCGAGGAGCACAGAGAGCAGCCGCCCCCCAGCCGGAGGATCGCCGATCGCCTGCGCTCGGCGATCCACGACGGCGACCTGCTCCCGGGGGACAGGCTGCCCTCAGAACGCGATCTCGCGCAGGAGTACGGAACGGCCCGCAACACGGCCCGTGAGGCGCTCCGCATCCTCGCCGAGGAAGGCCTGGTCGACCGTCGGCACGGTTCCGGGGTGTTCGTGCGCGAACGCCGCAGGACGCTCAGGTTCGGGGCTGAGCGGTATTCCCGACGCCTGCGGGAGGAGACCGGGCTCTCCCCCTACCGTGCGGAGCTCGCGAAACAGGGCCTCGTCCCCCGCGTGGACTGCGTGTCCATCGAACGGGTCGTCCCACCAGCAGATGTCGCCGAGCGGCTGGGGCTGACCGACGGGGCATCGGACGTGGTGCGCAGGGAGAACTGGTACTACGCCTCGGATGGCACTAACGAACACCCCGTACAGGTGGGGGTCACGTTCGTGCCCTGGGCCATCGCCGGGGGCACTCCTCTGGCGACCTCGGCGAACCTGGGCAAGGGCAGCCTGTACGCCCGTTTCGAGGATCGCGGCCACCGGATCACCCGCAGCCGCGAGGAGGTGTCCGCCCGCATGCCGACCCCCCAGGAGGCACGTGGGCTCATGGTTCCCTCCGGGGTTCCGGTCCTGGAGGTGCTGCACACCGGGATCGATCAGGGGGGCCGCCCCTTCGAGGTCACCCGATTCGTGATGCGGGCGGACCTGGCGGCATTGGACTACGACATGGCGGTGGAGGAGACGGATGACTGACCGAGTGCGGGTCCGGGAGCGGACCGACGACGACCTGACCGCGCTGAGCGACCTCCTCGTCCGGGTGCACGCCCACGACGGCTACCCGGTGGAGGGCGTGGCCGACCCACGGACCTGGCTGACCGACCCGGGGTTCCTCCGCTCGTGGGTGGCCGAGCACGACGGCGCGCTCCTCGGGCAGGTGAGTCTGGCCGAACCCGAGGGGGCGGACGCGGTCGCGCTGTGGAGCGAGCGGACCGGCCGCGCCCGCGACGAGGCGGCCGTCCTCTCCCGGCTGTTCGTGAGCCCCTCGGCACGCGGCCGGGGTGTGGGCGAGTCCCTGACCCGCGCGGTGATGGAGCACGCCCGCCGCCACGACTCCGCGCTGGTGCTGGACGTGATGGCCAAGGACCGGTCGGCCGCGCGCCTGTACGAACGCCTGGGCTGGGAGCGCCTGGGCGCGATCACGCACGCCTTCGACGGTTCCCCCGGCGTGCCCGCGTACTGCTACGCGTGGGACTCCTCGACCAGGTAGCGGATCTCCTGCACGCCGAACCACATGAGCTCGTGGTCCTCGGCGGCCTCCGAAGCGGGATCGGCGGCGGACTCGGCGACGTCGTCGGCGGCGTCGGTGTCGTCGATGTGCACGGAGCGCAGCTTCTTGTAGGGCACGCCGCCCGCGACGGTGACGCGGGCGACCCCCTCGGCGTGCCGCCCGCCGTGCTCCACGGCGGCGTCGGGCATCTCGGCGGCCAGGACCACGCGGCGGCGGGGCGCCCCGGGGTCCTCGGCGAGCAAGCGCAGGGAGGCCCGGGCCGCCGCGTACATGGCGTCGTACTCGGCCTCCTCGGTGTCACCGTCGGGTCCGGCGTCGGCGGTGAACGCGGTGAGGGCCTCCCCCTCCAGGCGGCCCCGGTCGAGCAGGGCCGCGAGCGCGGGGACGGTGCTGGGCAGGAAGACGTACATGGGCTCTCCAGGGCGGGATCGGGTCCCTACGAGTTTCCCAAAGAACCCGACGAGGTCAGACCGGCTGCCGCTCGTGTTCGTCCTCGGGGGTCAGGAACCGTTCCAGCGCGCGGCGGGTGCTCTCCACGTCGGTGTGCAGGATGCCGGTCATGCCGAGGGACTCGGCGGTCGCCACGTTGTGCGCCAGGTCGTCGATGAACACGCAGTCCTCGGGTTCCAGCCCGAGCCGCTGGCAGGTGTGCAGGTAGATGCGCTCCTCGGGCTTGCGCATGCCGACCTCGCCGGAGATGACGACGGTGTCGAAGGTGGCCGTGAAGTGGTCGCGGGGGTAGCCATTGCCCCAGGAGTTGGAGAGCAGGGCGGTGCCGTGCCCGCTCCCCCGCGCCGAGCGCAGGGTGTCGTACATGGCGTCGACCGGGTCGAAGTGGGCGAACATGCGCTCGATGAGCCCCTCCGCGCGCACCGGTGCGCCGTGGGTGGAACGCAGCAGTGCGGCCAGGTCGCGCTCGAACAGGTGGGTCTCGATCTCGCCGCGTTCCAGGGCGTGCACGGGGTTGTCGGGTGCGCTGCCGTCGAAGTACGGGCGCATGACCTCGTGGTAGTGGTCGATGTCGATCCGGTCGGACCTGAGCCAGGCCCGGATTCCCTCGGGCAGGGGCGGGGTGAGCACTCCGCCCCAGTCGGAAATGACCCCTCGTCGGGTGCCGTTCATCCGGTCGCCTCCATCGGTGATCGCCGCTGTGGACCACCCGTCCGGCCCGGTGCGGAGCCACCTGGAGGCCGGACGGGGAACGGTTCTTCCCGTTCCCCGTCCGGTTCAACCTTCGTCCACGGCGCGCGGACCGGTGGTGGGCGCCGCCGGTCGCGGTCCCCGGCCCGGGCCGCCCGGCACCGCCGCACGGCGGGTCAGTAGCCCAGCCCGGTCCCCGCGGTCACCTCGGCCCCGGGGATGTCCACCGGCAGCGTGCCGGAGGGGTCGACCTTCCCGGAGATCGCCCGGGCGGCGGCCACACGGGAGACCTCCACCGCCGAGTACAGGGCGATGTAGGCGTCCACGTCGGGGAAGGCCTCCAGGTCGTAGGGGCCGCCCTGGGCGACCGCGACCACCGGGGTGCCCTGGGCCCGGCCCGCGGCGACCATGCCGCGCTGCTCCTCGGAGCTCCGCGCGCCGTTGGTGCCCACCACGAGGACGTCCTCACCGCTGTCCACGACCTCCAGACCGGCCTCGGCGAGCGCCGGAGCGATCCGGTCGGCGCCCACCCCCTGGACGCGCACGCGCGTGCCCGCGTCGAGCGGCAGGAGGCCGCCCTCGTTGCGTACCAGGGTGACGGAGGCGTCGGCGACCCGTTGGGCCGCCTCGGCGTGCTCGGGGTCCTCCATGGCGGCGTCGGCCTCGGCGGGGTCGGCGGACTCCCGTTCCAGGACGCCGCGCTTCTCCTTGAGCGTGAGGACGCGCAGCACCGACTGGTCGATGCGCTCCTCGGTGATCCGGCCGCTCTCGACCGCCTCCCGGATCGCGGAGACCGCCGCGCCCGGGTCCGGCGGCATGAGGAGCTGGTCCACCCCGGCCTCCACCACGCGCACGGCGATCTCGCCGTCCGGGTGGGTCTGGCGCACGCCCTCCATGTTGAGGGCGTCGGTGGTGACCACCCCGTCATAGCCGAGCTCGTCGCGCAGGATGCCGTCGATGATCAGCGGCGAGAGGGTGGCCGGGTCCTCTCCGGGGTCCAACTGCGGCATGAGCACGTGCGCGGTCATGATGGCGTCCACGTCCGCGTCCACGGCGGCCCGGAACGGTGGCAGGTGCTCGGCCTCCCAGCGGTCGCGGGGCAGGTCGATCACGGGCAGGCCGGTGTGGCTGTCGACGTCGGTGTCGCCGTGGCCGGGGAAGTGCTTGATGACCGGCACCACGCCCTGTTCGGCGTAGGCGGCGGACTCGGCCAGCACCATCTCCGACACCAGTTCCGGGTCGGAGCCGAAGGAGCGGATACCGATGACGGGGTTGTCGGGGTCGGTGTTGACGTCGGCGTCGGGCGCGTAGTTCATGTTGACGCCGACCGCGAGGAGCTCGTCCGCCGTGGTGGACGCCCGCAGCGCCGCGAGGTCGGTGTCACGGGTGGCGCCGACCGCCATGGCGTCGGGGAACAGGGTGCCCACGGGCATGCGCACCACGAGGCCCTGCTCCTGGTCGATGCTGATGAACAGGGGCACGCCCGGACCCTGACCGGCCGCCTGTTCCTGCATTCCGGCCGACATCCGGGCGATCTGCTCGGCGTCGTCGAGGTTGGCGTCGAAGTAGATGACGCCGCCGGGCCGGTACGCCTCGATCTGGGCGGCGTTGTCGGCGGCGGTGGTGCCCTGCGCGGTGAGGACGAGGAGCTGGCCGATCTTGTCGTCCAGGTCCATGTCGGCGAGCAACTGTGGAGCCAGGACCGGTTCGAAGGGCTCGGGTGTGGCCTCGGCGCTGGGTTGGACGTTCTCGGGCGAGGTGTCCACCTCCTCGGGTGTGGTGCAGGCTGTGGTGATCAGGGTGAGGGCCACGCAGGCCGGGGCCAGGGCGCGTGGAACGGACGGTCTCATAAGGGACTTCTTCTCCGCCGGATCGCTGGTTGCGGGCGGAGACTACCCGCTCGGGCGGAGCGGCTGGGACACGCCCCTCCGTGGCGGGCGGTGCGCGGGGTCAGCCCCAGGCGAACAGCTCCTGGCCGGGTTCCACCGCTCCCCTCGCCAGTTCGGAGAGGCTGCCCGGCTGGGCGTCCAGGGCGACGACGGGTACCACCGAGGGCTTGCCAGCGGCGGCCACGGAGCCCGGCGACCAGCGGATGACCGGGGTGCCAGCGGCCACCTCGGCGCCCTCCTCGGCGAGGAGGGTGAACCCCTCCCCCGCCAGCTGCACGGTGTCGATGCCCAGGTGGACGAGGACACCGCGCGCGCCGTCGGAGGACAGGACCACGAAGGCGTGCGGGTGGAGCTTGACCAGGGTCCCGGCGATCGGGGCGACCGCCTCGTGTTCGGAGTCCTGGCCGCCCTCCTGTCCGGGTTCGGGGTGGACGGCCACGCCGGGGCCGACCATGCTCTGGGAGAAGACCGGGTCGGGCACCGTGTCCAGGGGCAGGGCGGTCCCGGCGACGGGAGAGAGTACGCGCAGCGCACCGTTGAGGTCTGACATGGGTGAGGTCTTCCCCGGGAACGGGACTTAACCCAGAAAAGGGGCGACCGGAAGAGCACAAAGGCCCTTTTTCCCGCGGCCCGTCCAGGGGCGTCAGTCCAGCAGGTCCTGGATGTCGTCCGTGAGGGAGTCAGCCTCCGGACCGACGACGACCTGGACGACGTTGCCCGAGACCAGGACCCCGTGCGCGCCCGCGGCCTTCAGGTCGGCCTCCCGGACCAGTGCGGGGTCGGCGACCTCCGTCCGCAGCCGCGTGATGCAGGCCTCGATCTCCTCGATGTTGGCCGCGCCGCCCAAACCGGCGACGATCGCCGTTGCCTTGTCCGACATGTGCCCTCCGTGCTCTACCCGGGATCACGTGACCCGGGGGGTCTGAGCCGAGCTTAGAGGTGGCGTGCCTCACACGCCAGGGTCGGCGCGGCGGCGGGCGCGGGCGCGCTGGTGGAGCGGGGTGGCCCGGCGCCGCCACCGGGGGCGGTCGCCGGGCTGCCCGGGCGGGCGGGCCGCTCGGGCCCGCCGCTCAGCCGGAGCGGTCGGAGCCGCCGCCGCTCGGCGCCTCGGGGCCGGTCCCGATCGCGCCGTCCGCCTCGGCCGGGGCGGTGGGCGGCGGCGCGGGCTCGTCGGGGTCGGGCTCGCGACCCGGTGTGGGGAAGTCGAACCGCCTGATCAGCACGTAGAAGATCCCGAAGTAGACCAGGAAGTAGACGACACCGAACAGCAGCAGTGCCCCCAGCCCCTGGGTGTTGCTCTTGGTGGCGTTCAGCAGCAGGTCGATCAGGCCCGCCGAGAACCCGAAGCCCAACTGCACGTCGAACAGGTTCATCAGCGCCAGCGAGACACCGGTGAGCACGATGTGTACCGCGAAGAGCACCGGGGCCACGAAGATGAACGCGAACTCCACCGGCTCCGTGATGCCCGTGACGAACGCCGTCAGCGCCGCCGGGATCATGATCGAGCCGATCTGGGCACGCCGCTCCTTCGACGCGGCCAGCCACATCGCCAGCGCCGCGCCCGGCAGGCCGAACATGAGCACCGGGAAGAAGCCGGAGAGCATGCTGCCCGCGGTCGGGTCACCCGCGAAGTAGCGGGTGATCTCCCCGTGCGAGACGGCGCCGTCCGCATCCGTGTAGGTACCGGAGACGAACCAGACGAACGAGTTCACCACGTGGTGCAGGCCGAGCGGTAGCAGGACCCGGTTGACCACACCGTAGATCCCGGCACCCAGCGCGCCCGCGCCGATGAGGGCCTCGCCCAGGTTCTGAATCCACATGCCGACGATCGGCCAGACCAGTCCCAGCACCACGCCCATGCCCAGCCCGGCCAGGGCCGCGACGATCGGGACGAAGCGGCGCCCGCCGAAGAAGCCCAGCCAGGTGGGCAGTTTGATCCGGTGGTAGCGCTGCCACAGCACGGCGGCCACCAGGCCCACCACGATCCCGCCCAGCACGTCGGTGGGGTTTTTGACCGCGTGGTTGATGACCGGCATGAGGGCGTTCACCCCCTCCGCTCCGGCAGGTGGGTCCAGGACCGGCGGCGGGTCGAGAACCGGTTCCCTGGACACCGGATCGGTCGCGACCGGGTAGGACACGAGCCGGGACCCGATGTCCCCTGTCGCACCGTCGAAGGTCACCATCGTCCAGGTGGAGACCCGGTCGAACACCAGGTAGCCGACCACGGCGGCCAGGGCCGTGGAGCCGTCCGCGCGCTTGGCGAAGCCGATCGCCACACCGATCGCGAACAGCAGGGGCAGGGCCTCGAAGATCGCCTCGCCGGCGGTGCCCACGGCACCGGCGACCGGCGCCATCCAGCCCATGCCGTTCACACCGGCCAGGCCGTCCGCCCCGAGCAGGTCGTCCTGGCCGAGGCGGAGCAGGATCGCGGCGGCGGGCAGGACCGCGATGGGCATCATCAGGCTGCGGCCGAGCCGCTGGAGCACGGCGAGCGCGGCGGCGCGGCGACGGCGTGCGGGGGGCCCGGACCGGTCCGGGTCCTTCGTCGCTGGGGTCGGGTCCGACATGGTGGGGGGTCCTCCCTCTCGGACGCGCGCCCGACGGGGCGCGAGACGTCAGTCCCCGTGCCTCCGCGGGTCCAGGCGGGAGTGCAGCTGGTAGCGGTCGGCACGGTAGGTGGACAGGGCGAGTTCCACGCACTGTCCCTTGGCGAAGCTGCGGCGCTGCATCACCAGCACCGGGCTTCCGGCGGGTAGGCCAAGGAGACGGGAGTCGGCCGAGTCGCAGATCCCGGCCTCGATGGTCTGCTCTCCGGAATCCAACAGGATGTCGAACTCGTTTTCCAGGACCTCGTAGAGAGATCGTTCGGCCAGATCGTGGTCCTCCAGGCCGGGGACCATGGCCGCCGGGATGTTGGAGCGCTCCACCGCCATCGGCTCGTCGTCGGCGGTACGCATGCGCTCGATGTGGTGCACGAGCGTGCCGGGGGCGATGTCGAGCATGCGGGCGGTGTGACCGCTGGCCGGGATGACCTGGCGGATCAGTTCGCGCGCGCCCGGCTCGAAGCCCCGGGCGCGCATGTCCTCGCTGAAGGAGGCCAGGACGAGGGACATCTCGATCTTGGGCCGGGCCACGAAGGTGCCCTTGCCCGGGACCCGGTACAGACGCCCCTCGGCGACCAGGAGGTCGATGGTCTGGCGCACGGTCATGCGGGAGAGGCCGTAGGTGGAGCTGAGCTCCCGCTCGGAGGGGACCATGTCGTCCACGCCCAGCCCGGCCGCGGTGATCCAGTCCAGGAGCAGGTCGCGGAGTTGGACGTACTTGGGCAGGGGGTTGCTGGCGTCGATCGGCATGGGGCGGATGGCCTTCTCGGTCGGCGGGTCGGGTGGTCCGGTGGTCGGCGTTCGACCTTAGCGCGGCATCCGCCCGGACTCGTGACACTTGCCGGGTCATGCCGGGATCTGACTGGTATAGTCCGGACTAGACCATAGCTCGACCCGCGTGTCAATCCTCCTTGTGCCACGCGGAGTGAACCAGCATCGTGGCTGGCCAGCGACGTAGTCCGGGCCGTCCACGAGCGACCAGCGCGGCCCCCGGCGTACGTCCAGGACCGCACGTCCACACCGGAAGGCTCCGTATGACCACCACGACGAGCGTGATGCGCTCCGAGATCGCCGAACAGCCCGAGGCCCTGCGCCGGACCTTCGCCGAGCTCCTCCCCCTGCGCGGCGAGATCGAGGCGCTCGGCCGCTCCACCCAGCACGTCCTGTTCATCGCCCGGGGCTCCTCGGACAACGCGGCGGTCTACGGCAGCTACCTCCTCCAGGCGCACACCGGACGACTGGCCACGCTGGGCTCCCCCTCGATCGCCACCGCCTACGGTGCGCGCGTCGACCTGTCCGGGGTCCTCGCCGTGGCCATCTCCCAGTCCGGCAAGACCGAGGAGATCGTCGAGACCATGCGCTGGGCCGCCGACTGCGGCGCCCGGACCGTCGCCGTCACCAACGGCGCCGACTCCCCGCTCGCGACCGAGGCCGACGTCGCCCTGGTCACACGGGCCGGGAACGAGCTGGCGGTCCCCGCCACCAAGACGTACAACACGCAGTTGGCCGCCCTCGCCGTGCTGGCCCTGGGTCTGGGCGCCAAGCTGGACGCCGGGGAGCTGGACCTGGTTCCGGAGGGCATCGAGCAGACCCTCGCCGCGCCCACCGACTCCCTGGAGGAGATCGTGGAGCGGATGGTGGCCGTCCAGGGCGCCGTGATCTCCGGTCGCGGCATGGCCTTCTCCACCGCGCTGGAGGCCGCGCTGAAGCTCAAGGAGGCCTGCTACCTGCACGCCATGGGGCTGTCCTACGCCGACCTCCAGCACGGCCCCATCGCCGTGGTGGACCCGCGCACCCCCGCCCTGCTGGTGGCGGCCCCCCACGGCCCCACCCTGGAGGGCACGGTGGCCCTGGCCGACCGGGTCCGCTCCGCCGGAGCCCCGGTGTTCGGCTTCGGCGGCGGTGCCGCCCTGGCCGCCGCGAGCGACCTCTCGGTACCGGTGCCGGACGTCCCCGAGTGGGTGTCGCCGATGAACCTCATCGTCCCCGCCCAGCTGCTCACCGAGCACCTCGCCCGCCGGCTGGGCTACAACCCGGACGTGCCGCGCGGCCTCAACAAGGTCACCCAGACCACCTGACCTCCGGCCCCTCCGCTCCCCCGAACCCGGTGCGGCGCTCACGGCCCGGCACCGCACACGCGGTGCCGGGCCGCCGGTGTTCCAGGCCCCGGTAAAGATTCCGACGAGGGTGTCGAGAACGCGCGCCCGGCTCCGTCCCCGCTGTGAACGCGACCACAATGGGTCGCACCGCGACAAGGAGAGGGACCATGGCCAAGTACCTGCTGCTCAAGCACTACCGGGGCGCCCCGGCCTCCGTGAACGACGTCCCGATGGACCGTTGGACACCCGAGGAGGTGTCGGCGCACGTGAAGTACATGAACGACTTCGCGGCCCGGCTACAGGAGACCGGCGAGTACGTGGACTCCCAGGCGCTCGCCCCGGAGGGGACCTTCGTCCGCTACGACGGCGAGGGGCGCCCTCCCGTCACCGACGGCCCCTTCCCCGAGACCAAGGACGTCATCGCGGGCTGGATGGTGATCGACGTCGACGGCTACGACCGGGCGCTGGAACTGGCCGGTGAACTGTCGGCCGCGCCCGGGGCGGGAGGACGCCCCATCCACGAGTGGCTGGAGTTGCGCCCGTTCCTGGGCGCCTCGCCCACCATCGAGGAGTGAGCCCGACGTGACCGCCGACGTGGACGAAGCGCTGCTCCGGACCCTCACTCCCGAGGTGACCGGTCTGCTCGTCCGACGAGGTGCCGACTTCGCGTCGGCCGAGGACGCCGTCCAGGACGCGCTGATCGAGGCGGTGCGCGTCTGGCCGGGGGACCCGCCCCGCGACCCCAAGGGATGGTTGGTCACCGTCGCCTGGCGCAGGTTCCTGGACGCCACCCGCGCCGACACCGCTCGCCGCAGACGCGAGGCGGCCGTGGCAGAGGAACCGGAGGCTGGAACCGCGCGCGCGGTGGACGACACGCTCCGGCTCTACTTCCTGTGCGCCCACCCGTCACTGACCCCGTCGTCGGCGGTCGCGCTCACCCTGCGCGCGGTCGGCGGACTGACCACCCGCCAGATCGCCCGCGCGTACCTGGTCCCCGAGGCCACCATGGCTCAGCGCGTCAGCCGTGCCAAGCGAACCGTCTCCGGCGTGCGGCTGGACCGCCCGGGAGACGTCCGCACCGTCCTCCGAGTGCTCTACCTGGTCTTCAACGAGGGCTACTCGGGGGACGTCGACCTGTCCGCCGAGGCCATCCGGCTCACGAGGCGGCTCCACACCGCCGTGGACCACCCCGAGGCGGCCGGTCTGCTCGCCCTCATGCTGATCCACCACGCCCGCCGCCCCGCGAGGACCACCCCGGACGGGTCCTTGGTACCGCTCGCCGAGCAGGACCGTTCTCTGTGGGACACCGTTGCCATCGCCGAGGGGGTCCGCGTGCTCCAGGGAGCGCTGGCGCGCGACCGCCTGGGCGAGTACCAGGCCCAGGCCGCGATCGCCGCGCTGCACGCCGACGCCCGGACCTCGCAGGAGACGGACTGGCCGCAGATCGTGGAGTGGTACGACGAACTGGTGCGCCTGAGCGGCAGCCCGGTGGCGCGGCTCAACCGGGCCGTCGCCCTGGGTGAGGCGCAGGGGCCGCGGGCGGGACTGGCCGCCCTCGGCGAACTGGACGAGTCGCTACCCCGATACCGGGCCGTGGCCGCGCACCTGCACGAGCGCGACGGCGACCTCGGGCGTGCGGCGCGACTGTACACGCGAGCGGCTCTGGACGCCCCCGACCTCGCCGAACGCGCCCACCTGACCCGACAGGCCGCCCGGATCAACAGCGGACGCTGACGCGTGTGGGCGCGGCCCCTCGGGAGCCGCGCCCACACGCGTGTTCGTGGTGCCCTCAGCCGTTACCGGGCCGTGGGGTCACCGTGGCACTTCTTGTACTTCTTGCCGGAGCCGCAGGGGCAGGGCGAGTTGCGGGCGGTTCCCGCGTACTCGTTGTCCACCGTCTCGCTGTGCCGCTCGACGGTGCCGTCCTCGCTCGGCGCGGAGTACTGGAGCTTGTTCGGCTGGTCCTCGCCGAACCCGGGAACCACCACGTCCTCGGCGGGCGCGGCCTCCTCCTCGGGAGAGTCTGCCCTGGCCGCCTCCGGGTCGTCCTCCACGGCCGTGGCGACGGCGGTCGCACCGGAGGAACCGCCGACCGTGGCGGCCGTCTTCGCGGCGGCCGACGCGGTGAGCGTGGGCTCCTCCTTCTTGCGGACCTGGACCTCGACGTTGAAGAGGAAGCCGACCGACTCCTCCTTGATGGCCTCCAGCATCTGCTGGAACATGTCGAAGCCCTCGCGCTGGAACTCGATCAGCGGGTTGCGCTGGGCCATCGCTCGCAGGCCGATGCCCTCCTGGAGATAGTCCATCTCGTAGAGGTGCTCACGCCACTTGCGGTCCATGACCTGGAGGATGACGCGGCGCTCGACCTCGCGCATCGCCTCCTCGCCCAGGTCGGCCTCACGGGCGTCGTAGGCGGTCCTGGCGTCCTCGACCACCCGGGAGGCGATGAGCTCGCCGGTGAGGGTGTGCAGGTCGCCGTTCTCCTCGATGAACTCGTCCACCGTGAAGCTGATCGGGTACACCTGCTTGAACGCGCGCCACAGCTTGTCGAGGTCCCAGTCGTCCGGGTCGCCCTGGGCGGTCTCCTCCACGACGTAGCCGCGCAGGACCTCGTCCAGCATCTCGACGACCTGGTCGCGCAGGTCCTGACCCTCCAACACCTTGCGGCGCTCGGCGTAGATGACCTTGCGCTGGCGGTTGAGGACCTCGTCGTACTTGAGGACGTTCTTGCGAATCTCGAAGTTCTGCGTCTCGACCTGGCCCTGGGCGGAGGCGATCGCCTTGCTCACCATGCCGGACTCGATCGGCTGGTCGTCGGGGATGTTCAGCTGGTTCATGAACACCTCCAGACGGCTGGAGTTGAACAGGCGCAGCAGGTCGTCCTGGAGCGACAGGTAGAAACGGGACATACCCGGGTCGCCCTGACGGCCCGAACGACCGCGCAGCTGGTTGTCGATACGGCGCGACTCGTGGCGCTCGGTGCCGAGCACGTAGAGACCGCCCGCCTCGACGACCTTCTCGTGCTCCGACTCGAACTCGGCGGTGGCCTTCTCCAGCGCGGCGGGCCAGGCCTCCTCGTACTCCTCCGGGGTCTCCAGCGGGCTCAGGCCACGGGACTGGAGCTCCTCGTCGGCGAGGAAGTCGGGGTTGCCGCCCAGCATGATGTCGGTACCGCGACCGGCCATGTTGGTGGCCACGGTGACCGCGCCGAGCTTGCCCGCGCGGGCGATGATCGACGCCTCACGGGCGTGGTTCTTCGCGTTGAGGACCTCGTGCGGGACGCCCTCGCGCTTGAGCATCCGGGAGAGGAGCTCGGACTTCTCGACGCTGGTCGTACCGACCAGGACCGGACGTCCCTCCTCGTGGCGCTCCGCGATGTCCTCGGCCACGGCCTGGAACTTCGCGTCCTCGTGCTTGTAGACGACGTCCTTGACGTCCTCGCGGACCATCGGCTTGTTGGTCGGGATGGGGACCACGCCGACGCCGTAGGTCTGGGTGAACTCCGCCGCCTCGGTCTGGGCGGTACCGGTCATGCCGGACAGCTTCTCGTAGAGGCGGAAGTAGTTCTGGAGCGTGACCTTGGCGAGAGTCTGGTTCTCGTCCTTGATCTTGACGCGCTCCTTGGCCTCGATGGCCTGGTGCATGCCCTCGTTGTAGCGGCGGCCCGCGAGGACGCGGCCGGTGAACTCGTCGACGATGAGGACCTCACCGTCCTTGACGATGTACTCCTTGTCCTTGCGGTACAGCTCCTTCGCCTTGAGGGAGTTGTTGAGGAAGCTGATCAGCGGGGTGTTGACGGCCTCGTAGAGGTTGTCGATCCCCAGCCAGTCCTCCACCTTGGCCACACCGGACTCGGTGATGCCCACGGTGCGCTTCTTCTCGTCGACCTCGTAGTCGGTGTCCTTCTTCAGACGGGGCGCGATCTTCGCGAACTCGGCGTACCAGCGCGAGTTCTGCTCGGAGGGGCCGCTGATGATCAGCGGGGTGCGCGCCTCGTCGATGAGGATCGAGTCGACCTCGTCGACCAGGGCGAAGAAGTGGTCCCGCTGGACGGTGTCCTTGAGCGAGAGCGCCATGTTGTCGCGCAGGTAGTCGAAACCGAACTCGTTGTTGGTTCCGTACGTGATGTCGGCCTGGTAGGCCTTGCGGCGCGCCTCGGCGGTCATCTGGGGGCCGACGACGCCGACCTCCAGCCCGAGGAAGTGGAAGATGCGGCCCAGGTTCTGGGCGTCGCGTCGGGCGAGGTAGTCGTTGGTCGTGATGACGTGCGCGCCCTTGCCCGCCAAGGCGTTGAGGTACACCGCGAGGCTTCCGGTCAGGGTCTTGCCCTCACCGGTCTTCATCTCGGCGATGTTGCCCAGGTGCAGGGCGGCGGCGCCCATGATCTGCACGTCGAAGGGGCGCTGGCCCAGGGTGCGCTTGGCCGCCTCGCGGACCGTCGCGAAGGCCTCGGGAAGGAGGTCGTCGAGGGACTCACCGTCCTCGTGGCGCTCCTTGTACTCCTTGGTCAGGTCGCGCAGTTCCTCGTCCGTGAGGTCGACGTAGTCGTCCTCCAGGGCGTTGACCTGGTCCTTCAACTTCTTGAGCCGGCGCAGGATCTTACCTTCACCCGCGCGCAGGAGCTTGTCGAGTATGCCTGGCACTTCCTATGCGCTCCTCGCAGATCGCGGTTGGCTCCACCGAGGGGGTGGAGAGTCAGATCTAGGCCCGCTGACCGCTTCCCGTGGCCACGGAGGTCAAGGGGTCAATCCTGGGTCCTCGGGCCTACATCCTAGAGGACCCGGAACCGCTTCCCGTCCTCTGGACAAACGAGCGGGACGGGCTTGGATGTTCCCTTCTTTTTCGTGAACATTCGTGCGGAGAGCGGCATTGTTCCGGGTAGTTCTCCAAGGGAGAGCGGTGGTTCCGGCCGACCGTTTCCACCGGTTCGGACGGAACCCGACCGGACGCGACCGTGTTCCCAAGGGGGGACCACATGCGAAGCAGAAGAGAGCGCGAATCCGTCCCGGCCCCCGGTTCCGGGCCCCGCCTGTCGAGGACCCCGGACGACGCCGTGAACGAGTTCCTGAAGGGGCGCCGGCCCACCGTGCTCGGGCCCAGCGACACGGAGGACCCCGGGCTCGCGTGGGAGCTGCACCGCCCCACGGACGAGGAGAAGGGTCGGCACGGCGATATCCGGGGCTTCCAGCGCCAGGGCGGTTCGCTGGCCCCGACCAACGGGCACCGGGGAAGCGCGGCGTCGTGGGTCTGCGTGGCGGTGGCCGTGGCCGGGTTCGCTCTGGGCGGCCTGGCCGTGGTACTGGACGGCTCCGTCGTCCTGCTGGTGATCGGGGCGGCCCTGATGCTGGCCTCCCTGGTCGTGGCGGTGTCCACCGACATCCTCAGCGACGTGGTGCTCGACCCGCCGCGTGAGGAGTCCGAGGAGCCCCACCAGACGCCGCTGCACCGCATCAAGCACCCGCGAAGGGCCTGACCACACGCGTCGCGGCGGGCCCGTCGGGCACCGGTCAGGTGGCCATCCTGCTGGGACTCATCGCCCTCTACCTGGCGATCCCGCTGAG
>NZ_JBEYHA010000038.1:0-54017 GCF_040635075.1 Nocardiopsis sp. NPDC007018 | reverse complement strand
TGGTGGGGGCGTGCGCGGTCTACTGGTTGGGGGCTATCGCACACTTGTGCGAGAGCCCCCTTCCTGTTGTGGTGGGGGTGGGTCAGAAGGTGTGGGCCTCGACCTCGGCGAGCAGGGCCTGGCGGCGTTCCTCGGGCAGGAAGGAGGCGGTGAAGGAGTTGCGGGCCAGGGTGCGCAACTGTTCGTGGTCCAGGCCCAGGTGTTCCTGGAGGCCGCGGTAGTTGTCGTCGACGTAGCCGCCGAAGTAGGAGGGGTCGTCGGAGTTGACGGTGACCAGGAGGCCGGCGTCCATGAGTGCGGTCAGGGGGTGGTCGGCGAGGGTGTCGACGGCGCGCAGGCGGACGTTGGAGAAGGGGCACACGGTCAGGGGGGTCTGGGTGGTGGCCAGGTGGGTGACGAGTGCGGGGTCGTCCAGGCAGCGGATGCCGTGGTCGATGCGTTCGGCGCCCAGGAGGTTCAGGGCCTGCCAGATGTAGTCGGCGGGGCCCTCCTCTCCGGCGTGGGCGACGCGGCGCAGGCCGAGTTCGGCGGCGGCCTGGAAGACCTCGGTGAACTTCTCGGGCGGGTTGCCGACTTCGGCGGAGTCCAGGCCGACGGCCTGGATCTGGTGCAGGTGGGGGCGGGCGGCGTGGAGGGTGTCCATGGCTTCGCTGGCGGGGCGGTCGCGTAGGAAGCACAGGATGAGGCTGGTGGAGATGTCGTGGCGTTGGAGGCTGGTGTCCAGGGCGGAGGTGAGGCCGTTGATGACGGTGGCCAGGGGGACGCCGCGGCTGGTGTGGGCCTGGGGGTCGAAGAAGATCTCGGCGTGGCGGACGCCCTGGGTGGCGGCGCGGGTGAGGTAGGCCTCGGCGAGGTCGTGGAAGTCGGCTTCGGTGCGCAGGACTCCCATGAGCTCGTAGTAGAGGTCGAGGAAGGACTGCAGGTCGGTGAAGGAGTAGGCGTCGCGCAGGGCCTGGACGTCGGCGTGGGGCAGGGTGATGCCGTTGCGGTGGGCGAGGTGGAAGGCGAGTTCGGGCTCCAGGGTGCCTTCGATGTGGAGGTGGAGTTCGGCTTTGGGGATGGCCATGGCAGCCGGGCGCCCTTTCGTTGCGGTGGTGTGGTGAGGGGTGTTGGCCATTGTGGCTGATGGCGGGGGGTGGGTCGGTCTGTTGTGGGTGTGGTGGGGGGCGTTGTGGGCCACATCGGCCGGTGTGGGGGGATGTGTGGGGGGCAGGGGTGCGCTGTCGGGTGTTGCCGAGAGTGGAGGAGTGGGTGCGTGGTGGACGTCGCGGAGCTGCGGCAGGACACCCCGGGGTGTGCGGGGTTGGTGTTCTTGGACAACGCCGGGTCGTCGTTGGTGCCCTCGGTGGTGCACGAGGCGGTGGTGGCGCATCTGGAGTTGGAGGCCCGGGTGGGGGGCTATGAGGCGCAGGAGCGGGCGGCGGGGTTGGTGGAGGAGTCCACGGGGCGGATGGCGGCGCTGATCGGTGCCGACCGGGGTGAGGTGGTGTTCTTCGAGGGGGCGTCGCAGGCGTGGTCGGCGGCGTTGGGCGCGGTGGTGCTGGAGGAGGGTCAGCGGGTGTTGACCACGACCAGTGAGTACGCGAGCAACGGGGTGGGGTTGTTGCGGCTGGCGGCGTTGCGGGGGGTGCGGGTGGAGGTGGTGCCCGATGACGCCGACGGGGTGTTGGACGTGGGGGTGTTGGAGGAGGAGTTGGGGCGTGGGGATGTGGGGTTGGTGGCGGTCAACCACATGCCCACGCACAGCGGGTTGGTGAATCCGGTGGAGGAGGTGGGGGCGCTGTGTCGGCGGTTCGGTGTGGTGTACCTGGTGGACGCCTGCCAGTCGGTGGGCCAGTGGGAGGTGGACGTGGAGCGGATCGGGTGCGACCTGCTGTCGGGGACGGGCCGCAAGTTCCTGCGGGGGCCTCGGGGGACGGGGTTCTTGTATGTGCGGGAGGGGACGCCGTTGGGGGAGCCGCTGGCGGTGAACCACATCGGTGGTCGGTGGAGTGGGCCGGGGGAGTACCGGGTGTTGCCGGGGGCGGCGGGGTTCGAGGCGTTCGAACACGCGGTGGCGGCGCAGGTGGGGTTGGGGGTGGCGGCTGGTTACGCGCTCGATGTGGGGATGGGGTGGGCGCGGTCGCGGATCGGCGGGTTGTCGGGGTGGTTGCGGTCGGAGTTGGGCGGGGTGCCCGGGGTGGTGGTGCATGACCGGGGGCGGGAGTTGTCGGGGATCGTGACGTTCTCGGTGGTGGGGCGTGAGGCGGAGTGGGTGGTGGGGGCGTTGCGGGAGCGGGGTGTGCGCACGAGTGTGACGCGGCCCTTCGACCAGCGGTGGTCGGCTGGTCCGGGGCACGCGGTGGTGCGGGCTTCGGTGCACTACTACAACTCGGAGGAGGAGTTGGAGCGCACGGTGGGGTGGGTGCGCTCTTTGGTGTAGGCCCTGGGTGGGTCGGGTGTGGTGGCGGTGTGGCTGTCGTGGTGGGGTGTGGTGGCCGGGCGGAGGGCCCGGGGGGCGGGGGTTGTGCGGGGACCGGTGGGGGTGGCCGGTCCCCGCTCTGGTGTGTCAGTCCAGGTCGGCGTAGCGGTCGGTGGCGGCGACCACGGTCTGGGCGATGCCGCCGGTGTTGCTGGTGTGGGCGGCGTCGCCGACGATGACGAGTTCGGCGGCGGGCCAGTTCCTGGCGAGGTCGTGGGCGGTGTCGGAGGGGCCGCTGATGTCGAGGCGGCCGTTGACGAGGGTGGCGGGGATGTGGGCGACGCGGTCGGTGTTGTCGAGGAGTTGGCGGGGGGCGAGGAAGCAGTCGTTGGCCCAGTAGTGGGTGACGGCGCGGGCGAAGGTGAGGCGGAAGGCGGGGTCGGCGTAGCGGGGGTTGGGTGTGAAGCCGGGTGCGGTGGCGACGTGGGTGTCCTCCCACTGGCACCAGGCCTGGGCGGCGTCGTGGCGGACGGTGGGGTCGGGGTCGGCCAGGAGGCGGGCGTAGGCGGCGGGCAGGGCTCGGGGGTCGGCGTCGGGTCCGGCGGCGGCGCGGAAGCGTTCCCATTCTTGGGGGAAGACGCGGCGCATGTCGTGGGTGATCCAGGTGATCTCGGCTCGGGTGCCCGCGGTGACGGCGAACAGGACGAGGGAGATGACGTGGTCGGGGTGGGCTTGGGCGTAGGCCAGGCCCAGGCAGGAGCCCCATGAGGCGCCTATGACGTGCCAGCGGGTGATGCCCAGGTGGGTGCGCAGGGCCTCGAAGTCGTCGATGAGGTGGGGGGTGGTGTTGGTGGTCAGGTCGGCGGTGGGGTCGCCGATGTCGGGTGTGCTGGCTCCGGTGCCGCGTTGGTCGAGCAGGATCATGCGGTAGCGGTCGGGGTCGGTGAACGCGGACCAGCTGGTGTGGGAGCCGGAGCCGGGTCCGCCGTGGACGGCGAGGATGGGGGTGCCGTGGGGGTTGCCGCACTCCTGCCAGAAGAGGCGGTGGCCGTCGGGGCGGGTGAGGTGGCCGCTGGTGTGGGGGGTGGTGTGGGTGTACACGGGGCTCCGTTTCGTGGGTGGGTGGGTGGTGAGTGTAGTGGGGGTTGGTGTGGGGCGGGGAATGGCTGCTGGGAGGGTTGGGGGTGGTGGTTGTCCTGGTGTGGAGGGGGTTGCGTGGTGGAGTCGGTGGGTGGCGTGGGCATGACGGGCGAGGAGGGGGTGGGTGTGGTGGACAGTGACCCGTTCTTGGTGTTCTGGGGTGAGCGGCACCTGTGCACGTTGGCGTCGCCGCGTCCGGACGGGAGTCTGCACCAGGTGCCGGTGGGGGTGACCTATGACCCGGAGCGGCACCTGGCGCGGGTGATCTCGTCGGGGTCGAGTTACAAGGTGGTGAACCTGGAGGCGCGGCCGGGGTCGTTGGTGTCGGTGTGTCAGGTGGAGGGGCGCCGGTGGTCGACGTTGGAGGGTCGGGCGTGGGTGCGTCGTGATCCGGAGGCGGTGGCCGAGGCGGTGCGCCGGTACACGGTGCGGTATCGGGAGCCGCGGGTCAATCCGGATCGGGCGGTGATCGAGATCGCGGTGTCGCGGGTGATGGGGAACGTGCGGCCGGAGCGGGAGGGGATCGTCCCCTGAAGGGCCCGGGTTCGGGGTGGGGGGGGCTGGTGTGCGGGTGGGCGCGCCAGCCCCTTCGTCGTGTGCGGGGGTTCAGCGGGTGAGGGCCTTGGCGGCGCGGTCGGCGTCGTCGTCGGTGTTGTAGAGGTGGAAGGCCAGGCGGGTGTGGCCGTCGCGTTCGGTGGCGATGATGCCGGCGTCGTGGAGGGTGGCCAGGGCGCCGGGGTGGTCGACGGTGGTGATGGCGGAGTGGGCGGGTGGTTGGCCCAGGTGGGCGCGGAAGCGGTCGGCCAGGCGGGTGTTGTGGGTGTGGATGTGGTCGATGCCGTGGTCGAGGAGGGTGCGTAGTGCGGGTGCGGCGGCGGTGGCGGCGAGCCAGTTGGGGGAGAGGTCGAAGGCGCGGGCGGTGGGTGAGGGGGTGAAGTGGTCGCGGTAGAAGGCGGTGGCGGGGTGGGCGTCGGCCATGGGTCCGGCGTTGGTGGGGCGTAGGCGGGTGCGTAGGTGGGGGGAGAGGTAGGCGAGGGCGAGGCCGCGGGGTGCCATGAGCCATTTGTAGGCGGAGCAGACCAGGGCGTCGAAGCGGGTGGCGTCCAGGGGGAGCCATCCGGCGGCTTGGGTGGCGTCGGCCAGGACGAGGGTGTGGTGGGTGCGGGCGGCGGTGAGGATGTCGTCGGTGGGGGCCAGGGTGCCGTTGTTGGATTGGACGGGGCTGTAGGCGACGAGGTGGGTGGTGGGGGTGATGTGGTCGGCCAGGGCGTGCAGGGGTGCGGTGTGCACGGTGATGCCGCGGTCGGCGTGGGCGTGGAAGGGGAAGGTGGTGGAGGTGAACTCGCCTTGGGGGAGGAGGACGTGGGCGCCGTCGGGGAGTGAGGCGGCGATGGTGCCGACGAGTTGGGCGGTGCTGGCGCCCAGGGTGATGTCGTCGGTGGGGGCGTGGAGGAGTTCGGCGAAGTGGGTGCGGGTGGTTTCGGTGGCCTGGTTCCAGTGGTGGGGGTCGCCGGTGGCGGTGTGCCAGTCGTGGGTGGCTTGGGTGAGGGCGTGGTGGGCGGTGGTGGGTGGGATGCCGTATTGGGCGGTGTTGAGCCAGGTGGTGTCGGTGTTCCAGAGGCGGTTCATGGGTGGAGGGTAGGTGATGGTGGGTGGTTGTGCGTGGTGTGGGCGGTTTCCACCTGATGTTTTGCTGTTCTGGCAAGCATTGTTGTCGGTGTGGGGGGTGGGGGTGAGGATGGGGGCGAGAGCGAAGGAGAACGGTGATGGACACTTCCGTACGTGAGTTCGATGTCGTGGTGGTCGGCGGGGGCGTCGCCGGGCTGGCGGGGGCGCTGACCCTGGCCCGGGCGCGTCGGTCGGTGCTGGTGGTCGACGAGGGTCGGCCCCGCAACGCCCCGGCCCGGGGGGTGCACGGGCTGCTGGGGTCGGAGGGTGTCTCCCCCGCCGAGCTGCTCGAGCGTGGGCGAGCCGAGGTGGCCTCCTACGGTGGCCGGGTCCTGCGGGGGCGGGTGGAGTCGGTGGAACGCGGTGGTTCGGGGTTCACGGTGGTGTGCGCGGACGGCACCGTGGTGGGCGCGCGGCGGCTGCTGGTGACCACCGGTGTGGTGGACGAGCTCCCCGACATCCCGGGGGTGGCCGAGCACTGGGGGTCGGGGGTGCTGCACTGCCCGTACTGCCACGGGTGGGAGGTGCGCGACCAGCCGGTGGCGGTGGTGGCCGACGGGCCGGTGGCCGTGCACGCCGGTCTGCTGTGGCGGCAGTGGACCGACCGGGTGACGGTGTTCGCCGACCCGGGGCGGGGCCTGGGGGAGCAGGGCCGCGAGAAGCTGGCGGCGCGCGGGGTCACCGTGGTCGCCGAACCGGTGGCGGCGGTGGAGGCCGACGACGACGGGGTGAGCGGGGTGCGCACCGCGGACGGCGTGGTCCGGGCGGTGCGCGCGGTGGTGGTGCCGACCTTCACCCGCTCGCGGTCCGGGCTGCTGGCCGACCTCGGGGTACCGGTGCGTGACCTGCGCATGGGGGAGTTGGTGATGGGCACCCACGTGGAGGCCGACGCCATCGGGGCCACTCCGGTGCCCGGGGTGTGGGCCGCGGGCAACGTCGTGGTGCCCCACGAACAGGTGGTCAACGCGGCCGCGGCGGGTAACCGGGCGGGGGCGGCGATCAACGCCGACCTGGTCATGGAGGAGGCGGGCGCGGCGTTGGAGCGGGCGCTGTAGCGACCGGCGCGGCGGTGGGGCCGCCCCGGCGCCGTGCGGGTGGTCCGTGCGACGACCGCGGTGGGGCGGCGCCCAAGGGAACCGGCTCCGGCGGCGGGGCGCGGGCGGGGCGCCGGTCCCGTGACCTCGAACGGGTGTGCGGGAAGGGGCGGGGCGCCCGGCCGCCCGCACGCGGCACCGGGCGCCCCCTCGGGAAGGGCCTTGGGTGGTCAGGGCGAGGTGGTCACACGCTTGCCCTGGTCGTCCTTGACGATGGTGAAGGAGTCCACGACCCGGCCGTCGGCGGTACGGGCCACGTAGTCCAGGGTGGTGCCGTCCACCTCCACGGCCTGGTAGGTCTGGGTGTCGGTGACCTGGAGCCGGGCCTCGGCGCCGTGGTCGGTCCAGTTGCGGTCGCGGGCGTCGTACATCTTGGGGCCGGTGACCGAGACCGCGTACACGGGGCCGGTGTGGGTGTCGGGGTCCTGGGTGCGGTTGGCCAGGAGGTTGCCGCGGCTGTAGGAGTGGTCGTGTCCCTGGAGGACCAGGTCGACGTCGTGCTCTTCCAGTGTGTCGAGCCAGGCCTGGCGCAGGGGGCCGTTGTCGCGGCCGGGGCTGTTGGAGAAGACCGGGTGGTGGAAGGTGACCACCGTCCACTCCTGGGGGTTGTCCTCCAGGACCCCCTCCAGCCACTCCTGTTGGGCGTCCAGCCACGGGCCGGGGCGTGAGGAGGCGGCGTTGCGGTAGTTGGAGTTCAGGACCACGAACCGTACGCCCTGGTAGTCGGTGTAGTAGACGGTCTTGTTGAGGTCCGCGCCCTGGGCGGGGCCGTTGCCCGCGCCGGGGAACTGTAGCGCCCAGTGGTCGCTGAGATCGCTGCCGGAGTACTCGTGGTTGCCGGGGGCGGCCAGGTGGTTGATGCCGCCGGTGGTCTGGGAGCCGAAGGCGTCGTACCACTGCCCCCACTGGGAGTCGCTGTTGGCGTGGTCGATGAGGTCGCCGGCGTGCACGGCGAGCTCGGCGTCGGGTTCGGCGGCCAGGGCGGCGCGCACGACCGGTGCGGCACCGGAGGGGATGTCGTTCTGGATGTCGCCGAAGTACAGGAAGGTGAAGGGTTCGGCGCCCGAGGCTGCGGTGGTGAAGGTGTGCCAGTCGCTGACGGTCCGTTCGGCGTCGCCCACCCGGTAACGGTAGTCGGTGTCGGGGGTCAGGCCGTGGGCGGTGGCGGCGTAGTGGGTGCCGCCCGCGTCGCCGCTGACCCGGCCCGCCACCCGGGTGACCTGGTCGGGGTCGGAGGCGGGGGCGATCTCCAGGACGGCGGTGTCGCCGTGGGCGGCGCGCCAGGTCACCGTCTGGGAGGCGGAGGGGTCGGCGGTGGGCGAGAGCGTGAGCCGTTCGGGTGAGTCCTGGGCGGCGGCGGTGGTGGGTAGCGCCACGGCGGGGGCCAGTGCCACGGCCCCGGCGCCCAGCGCCGCCAGGGTGCGCAGGGCCAGGGCGTGCCGGATGGGCCGGGGGCGGGGGGTCGCGCTCATGCGGGGTTCGCTTTCGTGCCGGGGGCGGGACGGTGGCGACGGTAACCGACGGTGTGTAATAGAGCGTGAACCCTGGGTGTCGGCCGGTGTTCGCCTGGGGTGACACCCGTGGAGCGCGGGACTCCGCCGAGCGGGGATGGATACGCGGGTCCGCGCGAAGCGGTGGCCTCCGTGGGTGGCGAAGTCGATCACATCGGCAGCTCGATCGAGGGCTTGTCATGCTACGACAGTCGTAGTACGTTCGAGGTAGTAAAAGGCCAAGGGTGAAGGGGAGCGTTCGTGATCAGCGCCGACGCCATCCGTGGCTATGTCGACCTCATGGTGCTCTCACTGCTGCGCCACGGTCCGTCCTACGCCTACAAGCTCGCGCAGCGCATCACCGCGATCAGTGGCGGCAACTACGCCATCAAGCAGACCACGCTGTACTCAGCGGTGAAGCGGCTCGAATCCAGCGGTCACGTCAGCTCGTTCGCCGACATCGCGCCGTCCGGCAAAGCCCGCACGTACTACCGCATCACGGGCATGGGCCTAGCCCACCTCGACGCGAAGATCGAGGAGTGGCACAGCACGAAGTCCGTCGTCGACAAGTTCATCGACATAACCAGCGAAGGAGACGCTCCGTGAACGTCGTCACCTCCTATCTGGACACGATGTTCAGCGCCTACCCGCAGACCTCGCGCCTGCTCGAGGCCAGGGCCGAGTTGCAGGGCATGATGGAAGACGCCTACGCGACCCTCATCGCCGAGGGCCACACCGAGAACGAGGCGGTCGGGCGCGTGATCCGCGACTTCGGCAGCCTCGAAGAGGTCGCACCGGTTCTCGGCATCACCACTGACCTCGCTTCGGCGCCGACCGCGACGTCTGCGTCCGCCGCCGCTGACGCGGGTGCGGGTGCGGCCCCCGCTCTCTTTCGGCACCCGCCCGTGACCCTCGCGGAAGCCCAGGACTACGCGGAAGCACGGCGCCGTACCCGCTTCCATACCAGTGCGGCGGTCGTGCTCTTCGTGCTCTCACCCGCGGCATTGATCACGCTTCCGGTGGCCACCGCGTCCGGCGTGCTCACCGTCGGCAACTCCGTCGGAATCTTCGTCGGGATTGTGATTCTGCTCGTGTTGGTCGCCATCGGAGTGACCCTGCTGATCACGGCCTCTCGAGAGACAGCACCCCACAGGCGCATTGCGGAGGATCGCTTCTCCGTCAATCCGGAAGTCACCCGCTGGGCCGAGGCGCTGGCCCGACGGAACAGCCGCGGGCGGACCCGCTCCCTTCGAGTCGCGATCGCACTCTGGATTCTGGGGCCCCTGCCACTCGTCGCCGCCGCGCTCTTCACGGACAGTTCACCCCAGGGTGACAGCTGGACCATGGTCGGTGTCGTGGTCGTACTCGCCATCGTCGCGGCCGGACTCGGGGTACTGCTGCCCCAGACCTGGGCGCACACCGCCGCTGGACAACTCACCCGTGGCAGCGGAGCGGAGCGCAGCGCCGTCGGCGTGATCGCGGTGTTCTACTGGCCGCTCCTCGCCGCGATCTACCTCGCCTGGAGCCTCGTCGGCGAGGCCTGGGGCGACTCCTGGGTTGTGTGGCCCATCGGAGCGGTGCTCTTCGCCGGGATCGCAGCGGGCAGCCATGCGACCGAAAGGTATCGCCGGGCACGTTGACGCTCCCTCTGACGCACGACCGATGGTGTGGCGGCGGCCTGGACACGCCTCGTTACGGTGAGGCCCTCCGAGAGCGAGCACCCACTCGAGAACGCGGCGACCGCCGCTCCGGAACACAGCGATCCAACGACGACAGGAAGGTCACGGGAAATGGCACAGCCCCTTGAGCGTATCCAGGACACCTTGCGTAACCGGTGCAGCTCCGAGGAGCGGGAGAAGATCGTGCGACGTCTGCCGCCCGACAGCGGCCTGGACGCGATCGGTGTCCGGATGAAGGAGGTGTTCGACACCGCCAAGCGGTGGGCGGACATCGACCTTCCCCAGCTCCCCGGCCTGTTGACCAGTCCGTGGTACGAAGTGCGTATGGTCGGCGTCGCGATCCTCGACTTCAAGGCGCGGCGCCGTGGTCTTGACGAGGATGGACGGCGTGAGCTCTACGAGACCTACATGAACCATCACGGATACATCAGTGTCTGGGATCTTGTCGACCGCTCAGCCCCCCGCGTCGTCGGCTGGTACCTGCTCGACAAGTCACGTCAACCGCTGTTCGACCTCGCTCGGTCCGATGTGGCGATCGAGCGGCGGACCGCGATCACCGCCTCCTTCTGGCTCATCCGGCAGGGTGACCTGGATGACCCGCTCGCCCTGGCCGAGCTGCTCCTCGAAGATCCCAGTGCACTCGTCGCGAAACCAGTCGGCACCGCTCTGCGCGAGGTCGGCAAGATCGACCAGCGACGTCTGCTCGATTTCCTCGCCGAGCACCGCCACCGGATGAGCCGCCCGACCCTGCGCCTGGCGACGTACCTGCTTCCAAGCGACATCGAGCGCTCCCTTCGAGAGTAGGCGCAGCCCCAGCCCAGTACCGGTACGGGCTCGTGCACCAGCTCCGCCCATGGCCGAGGCGCTGATCATCGGCGGCGGCCGAGCTCTGTCAGCCGAGGCCCCGTGACCTGTGACCGATGGTCGCGGGCGTCTTCTCCAGCGTGCCCCGTAAGACGCTCTGTCCGGTCGGTCGGTGAAAGCCACGGAAAGCACCAGATCACCGGGGCAACGGCTCCTACCAGCCCCCACCGATCCTCTGGGACCGGCGAACCGACGTCAGCACAGCAGGGACGAGCGGGGTGGGTCCGCGCCAAGCGATCCACCGGCTGGTGTCGTCCGGTGTTCGCCTGGGGTGGCCTCCGTGGAGCGCGGGTCTGGCATAGCGTTCGACCATCCGTCCCCTCGCCAAGGAGTTCTCATGGGTCCCACGCGCGCACGTGTACCGTCCCACGCCCTCACCCGACTGGCCCGGCGCGTCCTGGGTTCGCGTGTGGTGGGGGTGGAGCGGCTGCGCGGCGGCACCAAGAAGGGCGTGTACCGGCTGGTGGCCGCCGACTCCTCCACCCTGGTCGCCTACGTGTGGAGCACCGCGGAGAACTACTGGCCCACCGGCCCCGGACCCGAGCAGGGGCCCCTGGACCACGCCGACGGCGCCGACCTGTTCGAGGCGGCCACCCGGGAACTGGGATCGGTGGGAGTGCGCACCCCGCGCGTGTACTGGGCGGGCTACGGTCTGGCCGGCCTGGGGGACGTGGCCCTGGTGGAGGACGTGCGCGGCCCCACCCTGGAGGAGCACATGCGCCACGGCTCCTCCGCCCTCGTCGAAGGGGTACTGGACCGGTTGTGTGAGGCGTTGACGGCGATGGGCACCCGGCGGGAGCCGGGGGTGGGCAAGGTGGGGCGGCCGCTGGACCGGGAGCGTTCGTGCGCGCGGGTGGTGCTGGACCGGGCACAGGAGGACCTGGCGGAGGGGGCGCGGCGCCGGTCGGAGCTGGCGGGGGTCGCCTCCCGGGTAGAGGTGCGGCTGGACGCGCTGTTCGAAGCGGTGGGGCCCCGGTTCGAACACGGTCTGGTCCACGGTGAACTGGGGCCCGACCACGTCCTGGTGGACGCTGGGGGCGAACCGGTGCTGATCGACGTGGAGGGGCTGATGTTCTTCGACGCCGAGTGGGAGCACGTGTTCCTGCGGCTGCGGTTCGGCGACCGGTACCCGCTCCTGGAGCGGCCCGGTCTGGACCCGGCCCGCCTGGAGCTTTACGCGTGGGCCCAGCACCTGTCGTTGGTGGCCGGGCCGTTGCGGCTGCTGGACGGGGACTTCCCCGAACGCGAGGTGATGGAGCGGATCGTCGAGCACCACCTGGGTCGGGTGCTCGCCCTCGCCCGGGGGTGAGGGCGAGCACCGTCAGACCGGTCAGCGGCGTTGGCCGATGACCACACAGGTGTCGGTGTCGTCGCAGGTCACCGAGGCGGCCAGGAGTCCCCCCGCCGTCAGAGAGGCAATGGCGTCGGTCCGCTGACCCGGGTTGGCCTGGATCAGCAGGTGCCCACGAGGCGCCAACCAGGCGCGGGCGCGGGCACAGACGCGGCGCACCACGTCGAGTCCGTCGAGGCCGCCGTCCAGGGAACGGCGGGGTTCGTGGTCGCGCACCTCGGTGGGCAGGAGGGCGATCCGCTCCGTGGGCACATAGGGGGCGTTGACGACCACCACGTCAACGCGGCCGCGCAGGGCGGCCGGTAGCGGGGAGAAAAGGTCACCGTGGTGGGCCCGTCCGCCCAGGGCCCCGGGGCGTGTGCGGGCCAGGGCCTCGGTCGCGAGGAACTCGGTTCGGGGGCGGGGGACGAACACACCGGGCTCGACGCGTAGGCGCAGGTCGTGGAGGCGTGCCCAGCCGAGGACGTGTTCGAGCGGCGTTCCGGAGCTGCGCCGCTCGGCCATGCGAGCGCGTTCTCGGGGGGTGCGCGCGGTGGCGGTGATCAATGCCGCCTCCTCTTCGGCGAACACGCATCCGGCCTTGCGCAGCTGGGCGACGAGGGAGTTGGAGGGCGGGCAGGGGAGGTGTGACAAGGGGGCCTTTCGGGGTGTCTTTGGACACCCCGGGGGGCTACACCTCGGTGGCGTGCGGAGTGCGGGGTGCCCGTCCTGCTGTCGCGTTGATCGGTCCCACCTCCTCGGTCGTGGTGTGCGTACCCAATGTAGTCCGCCACGGGCGGTCGGAGCCACTGTTGGCGCCTGCCGGGCGGGGCCTGTTCGAGGGTCTCGGGAGAGTAATCGCGTGGCGGGCGCGGGGTGGAGCGCGTATCGTGCTCCGCATGCGTTCCTGAGTGGTCGGTCCCCGCGTGCGTGGCGTGATGCCCCGTGGGGTGAACGCCTACCCTGGTCGGGACGCCGTGTTTCGCTCTCTCTTTCTCCTCCTCTCCTGTTCCGCCGTGCCGCGCGGTCCTCCGCGTCGGCGCGTTCGTGTATCCGGTTCGCAGTGGACGACGTTGAGGAGAGACGATGATCGACACCGGTCTGGCGGGACGGACCGTCCTGGTGACGGGCGGTTCGGGAAACATCGGCGGGGCGATCGGCCGCGCCTTCGCCGCGCAGGGCGCCCGGGTGGCGGTGCACTACCTGGACCAGGACCCGCCCGCTCCGGAGGGAACCGCGTGGGCGCACGTGACACCCGGTCGCGAGGCGGCGCAGCGGTGGGCGGACGAGCTCGGCAACGGCGCGTTCGCGGTGGGCGCCGACCTGTCCGATCCCGAGGCGCTCCCGTGGTTGGTGGGTGAGGTCGTGGGGCGGGCCGGGGCGATCCACGTACTGGTGAACAACGCCGCGCACTGCGAGACCCCCGACACCGTGGAGACGTTGACGCACGCCTCGCTGGAGCGCCACTACCGGGTGAACGCCGTGACCCCGGCGGTGCTGACCAGTGAGGTGGTGGCGCGGCGTCGCGGTGGCGAGCCGCTGTGCGTGGTCAACGTCAGCACGGACGCGGCCCGGGCCTTTCCCGGCCAGACCGGTTACGGGACGTCCAAGGCGGCGTTGGAGGCGTTGACCCGGTCGATGGCGTTGGATCTGGCGCCCGGTGGTGTGCGGGTGAACGCTGTGGCGCCCGGGCCGGTGCAGACGGGGTGGATGGACGCGGATCTGGTGGAGCGTGTGGCGCGGGTCGTGCCGATGGGGCGGGTGGGCACCCCCGACGACATCGCCGACGCGGTGGTTTTCCTCGCCTCCGACCAGGCGCGTTGGGTGACGGGGCAGGTCGTGCAGGTCGCGGGTGGGCACGCCCTGTGAGGCTGGCGGCGGGGTTCGTGCGGTGGTGTGACGGCGGGGCCCCCGCTGTGACGGTCGTTCGCTGACGGGCGGGGGCAGGTCGCTCAGAGCGGAGTCGTGGCCAACGGTTCGCTCGCCGCGGTGTCGGGTCCGCCAACCCGCCGGCACCCTGGCCCGACCTCGCGCCCGGGCCGCTTCACGGGTAGTGCGGTGGGCATGAACCGGGCTCGTCAACAGAGAAGCCTGGCGACTCCGGGGGTTGACAACGCCTGCCCATGGAATCTACTTTCCTTTTAGAAAGTTATTGGCGAACGGACAGGAGATGATCATGGACGCCGACCCCACACCCCCGCTCGACCAGGCCGCCGAGGCCCGCCGCAGGCTCGCCGCCCACACCGCGCCGCCCGCCTCCTTCTGGGCCCTCCAAGCGGTCGGCTGCACACTGGTCGCGGGCCTGCCGATCTGGATGTCCCTGCTCGCACTCGACGGCCGCCACCTCCAGTGGGTCCTGGTCGCGGTGGCCGTGGCCGCGGCCGCACTGAGCTGGGTCCGACGGCGGCGTACCGGCGTCACCCTGCCCCGTTGGGCCAGCTCCTACCCCAGCGCCCGGCGCCCGCGCGTGGTGGTCCTGATCGTCACGGTCCTCGGACTGATCGCCATCCACACCCTGGTCGGACAGGGACAGGTGGGGCTGGCACTGGCCGTGTTGGGGCCCGTGGCTTTGGCCTCACTGTGCGGCTACCTGTGGGTACACGCGGCCATGCGCCGTGACATCGAGTCCGGCCGGGTACGGGCGTGAGCGCCCAACGCCACCCGGAACTGGAGACCGGACCCCGCCTGGCGATGTGCGCGCTCCTCCAGGGCGCCAAGTGGATCGACTTCGCCACCGTGCGCGACCTCATCGGCATCAGCGACCCGATGGTCTCCAAACACAGCCGCACCCTGGAGGCCGCCGGATACCTGGAGGTCCGCAAGGGGGCCGTCGGGCGCCGCCCCAAGACCTGGTTCCGCCTGACCCCGCAGGGCCGCACGGCCCTGGCCAGCCACCTGGCCTGGTTGAACGAGCTGGGGTCGACCACCACCGACGACCAGGGCCCCTGACCCCCGGCACCCGCCCCCGACCGCCCTCGCCCGGACAGGCGGGGGCGCCCCGTCGGCACCGCTCCACGCGAACTCGGGCGCACACCAGGACGTCCCAGGGCCGCGCCGACTCGCTCGGCGCACACGATCGACCGGTTCAGTCCCGCACACGGAACGACCGCACGAAGTGCGTCACCACACGCTGGGCGCCGCGGGCGGCCAGGTCGCGGTCGGGCTCGCCGTCCACGGCCGCCGTGACGGCGACCCTGAGCAGCCGCAGGTCCCCGGCGCCCACATCGGCCGCGACGCTCCCGCTCTCCCGGGCGCGGACCAGGAGGCGATGGAGTTCCTCGTGCACGCGCGCGTCCAGGGCCCGGGCCCGCTCGGGGAAACGCGCGCGGTGATCCGGGGAGCACGCGCGCGTGGCGACCGTCTCGGCGGCGACGACTCGGAGAGCGCGTTCCAACGCCAGATCGGCCGGGGCGGACCGGGCCAGCTCCTCGAAACGCTCCACCAGCTCCCGCTCCGCCTGCTCGGCCAGGTCCGCCACGAGTGCGTCGCGGGTGGGGAAGCGGCGGTGGACGGTCGCGTTCGAGACCCCCGCGCTGCGGGCCACGGCCTGTGTGGTCGCCTCCAGGCCCCGGTCACGGAAGACCGACCGGGCGGCCCTGAGCACACGGAGCCGGTTGCGTCGGGCGTCCTGCCGCAACTGCGGGTCCTGGACCATCTGTCGTCTCACTTTCGGCGTCGTCGGGATGGGCGGCAGCCGGGGTCCGGTTGCCGACAGTGGCACCGGCCACCACCGGTGAGAACCCACACAGACGGCGGGGGCTTCCCCGCACGAGGAGGAACCATGCGCGCGGTGCGCTACGAACGCTACGGAGGGCCCGAGGTCCTGGATGTCGTCGACGGGCTCACTCCGCCCCCGGTGGGCGCGGGCCAGGTGCGGGTGCGGGTGTCGGCGGCCGCCGTGGGCGGAGGTGAGGTCCCCATCCGAGCGGGGCGGCTGCGCCGTGTGCTGCGCCAGCGCATGCCCGCCGGGACGGGGGTGGACTTCGTGGGGAGTATCGCCCAGGTGGGGGCCGCCGTCACCCGCGTGGGAGTCGGTGACGTGGTGTGGGGCGTGGTCCCGCACGGCACCTTCGGAGCCATGGCCGAGCAGGTGGTCGTCCCGCAGGAGCGGGTCGCGGCGGCTCCGCGTTCGGTTCCGGAGTGGGAGGCCGCCGCGTTGCCGTCCTCGGGTACGACGGCGCTGCACGCCCTGACCCGGCGGGTGGCGCTGGGATCGGGGCAGCGGTTGTTGGTGCGCGGGGCGGCCGGAGGGGTGGGGGTGGTCGCCGTGCAGCTGGGCGTTCACCTCGGGGCGCGTGTCACCGCGTTGGCCGGGGCGGCCCACCTGGACTGGTTGCGGGGGTTGGGCGCCGAGGAGGCCTTCGACCACCGCCGCACCGATCTGGAGGACCTGGGCCGCTACGACGTGATCGTCGACCTGGTCGGTACGCGGATGGCCCGGGTGCGGGCCCGGCTGGTACGGGGAGGCACGCTGTTCCCGCTGGCCCTGGACCCCACCCGCCCGATCCGGTCCGCGCTGTGGGTGGTCGCGGGCGGCCTGGACCGGCGCACGCGCCTGGGCGCGTTCAGCAACGACCCCTCGCAGGGTGAGCTGGAGGAGCTGGCGGCCCTGGTGGACGGGGGCGCGGTCGCGCCGGTGGTCAGCGCCGTGCTGCCGATGGAGGAGGTGTCCGAGGCGCACCGCAGGCTCGAGCGCGGGGGCGTGCGGGGCAAGATCGTCGTGACGCCGTGAGGGTAGGAGCCCGGCGTCGCGCGGCCGCCGGGGAACCGGTGGACACGGCGACGGGCTCCCGACCGCCGGTACTCCGGATAGCCTGCCGCACATGACCTCCCGTGGTTTGGAACCCCGCTCGGGAACGTCCGGAACACGGATACCAGGCGGACCGGGCTGGTACATGAACGCCCTCACCCTGCTTCCGGTGATCGAGGACCTGAGTGAGTTCCGCGCCGCTCACGAGCACGACCGGGCGCTGCCGGTCCTGGAGATGCTCTGGGGCGGCCACCCGGGGAAGGCGGAGCCCCTCGCGCTGGCTCTGGTCACCGCCGAGCCGACCGTGCGCCACCGGGCGCTGCTCGCTGACGTTCGTCGTGACCTGGGCCGGGTCGACTGGGCCGCCGCCGAGTACGGCGAACTGATCGACCTGTGCCGTGGCACCGCTCGCGAAGCCGTCCTGTGGCAGCACCTGGGCAAGGTCCACTTCGTCGCCGGGGACCACTCGAGGGCCGCCCGGGCCTTCGCCCTGGCTCTCACCCTCCGGGTCCGCGGCGGCGCGGGGAGGGATCTGGTCGCCTCCTCCCGTCTGGCCCTGCGACGTGCGACGCAGCTGATCCGTGCACCGGAGCGGTAGCGCGCTTCCCACGGAAGGGGGACTCCCCAACGGGGTTTCCGGTGTTCGGGCCTTCGGAAGAACTCCCCTTGCGGGCGTGTCGGAGCTGTCCGGCGGCTGCCGTTCCGAACTCCCGCCGGCGCGAGTCGGCACCGACGTACCCCCTATCTTCCACACGGAGGCGCAGCACATGACCACGACCCCTTCCCTCGGGTACGGCAGGAAACTGGCGGTACTGATCGACGCCGACAACGCCCAACCCGGAGTAGTCGAGGAACTGTTGGCGGAGGTCGCCAGGTACGGGACCGCTCATGTCAAGCGGGCCTACGGCGACTGGACCGGCACGCACCTGAAGGGGTGGAAGGATCAGTTGCTCTCCCAGTCCATCCAACCCGTCCAGCAGTTCTCCTACACCAGCGGTAAGAACGCCACCGACTCAGCGATGCTCATCGATGCGATGGACCTGCTGTACACCGGGCGTTTCGACGGGTTCTGCCTCGTTTCCAGCGACAGCGACTTCACCCGCCTGGCGTCTCGCATCCGCGAGTCCGGCCTGATCGTCTTCGGGTTCGGAGAACGCAAGACACCCAAGCCGTTCGTCGTGGCCTGCGACAAGTTCGTCTACATCGAGAATCTGCGATCCGGGGCGGCCCCAACCGAGACGGAACCACCGGCGCCCATCTCGGCGACCGCGTTGAAGGGCGACACCGCGTTGGTCCATCTGCTCCGTCATGCCGTGGAAGCGTCCTCCGATGATGACGGCTGGGTCCACCTCGGTGCCGTAGGCAACATCATCACCAAGCAACGCCCCGACTTCGACTCCCGTACCTACGGCTACACCAAGCTCAGCGATCTGCTCGCCGCCACCACTCTGTTCGAGTTGGACCGCAGAGTCCCCGGCGATGGGAAGCCAGCCGTCATCTACGCCCGCGACATACGCCATACCCGCTGACCGGTCGACCCGGCCGCAGTTGTCGCGGGGCCCTGGGGGCGTCCGCCGTGCTGGTCCTCGGCTGTGGCGGACGCCCCCCCCGGAGGGGCGTCGGGCGTGGTCGCGCTCGGAGCGGGGGTGGTCAGGGTTGGTCGGGTTCGGGGGCGCGCATGGCGTCGGCGATCCAGGCGTAGGGCAGGGTGTCCTCGTCGGGCGGGGTGTCGTTGATCAGGGCCACCAGGTCCAGGTAGCGGCCGTGGGTGTGGTCGTAGACCGGGTCGGTGGCCTGGGCGTCCTCTTCGGCGATCTGGCGTTCGAGTTCGGGGATGAGTCGGAACCCCTCGGCCTGGCGGTTGCGGGCCTGGGGTGTCAACGGGGTTTCGGACAGTTCCATGGCGGCCTCCATCAGAGCGATGACGGCCCGCTGCGCGCGGGCGGAGCGCGGGTGCTCGCCGGCGCGGTGGGCGGCCAGGACCTCCTCGACGAGGGGGACTCCGCTTTCGTACATGAAGTGTTGGAAGGGCGGGCTGGCGATGTCGCGTCCCACGCCCGTGGAGTAGGTCTGGTGCAGGTAGGTGCGTACGGCGTCGCGGAAGGCCGGGTCGCGTACCAGGTCGGCCAGTTCGATCCATGCCTGGAGCTGGGTGGGGGTGGGGTCCTCGGGCAGGTGCGGGCGCATGGTGCGCAGGCGGTCGACGAACCCGTCGGGGACGTCGAGGCCGTGGGCGACGTCGTTCCAGAAGTCCTCGATGATCCGTTCGCGTTCCTCGTCGGTCATGGTGACGAGTTGGTGCATGAGGTCGGCGCGGGTGGGGGTGGCGCCCTGTTTGATGAGGGTTCGCAGTACGGCTGTTCGGGCGCGCAGGACGCGTTCCTGGTCGAGGACGATCTCCAGGTGGGTGGTGAGCAGGTCGTGCAGGGTGGTGTGGCCCTTCAGGAGGCGGCGGATGCCGTTGAGGTCGGTGTCGAGTTCTCTGAGGGTGCGTACGAGTTCCAGGCGGGCGATGGTGTCGACGTCGTAGAGGCGGTGGCCCGCGTCGGTCAGGTGTGTGGGCGGGACGGTGTCGGTGTCGGCGTAGAAGCGGACGGCGCTGACGCTCAGGCCGCTGCGGCGTGCGGCGTCTCCGATGGAGTACAGGGTGTCGTTGTCCATGGGGTCACTGTGGTGCCTCAAGTGGCTTGAGGTGCAAGCGCCTTTCGGGGTGGAGTGGATTTTGGCCCCGGGTGACTGTACAGCGTTGGCTGTACCTGCCGCGTTTTCGCGGGTGGGGGGTGCGCCCTTAATAACGTTGGGGGCGGGCGTGAGGGGCTCTGAGGGGGTGGGGACGCCCTCAGGGGTCTGACTTCCTAGAAGGTTTGGTTATCGGAAGTCAGGATTGCGGGGTTCCCGGGTTCTGTTTCGTCACGAAATCCTACTAACGTTTTAAGATAAACGTAACCAACGAAACGTTGCAAGGGAGGGCCTCGCCACCCCTCCCCTCGCCCCGTGGGTGGGGGGAGGGCAGGGCCGGACCCCTTCTGGGGAGGCCGCCCTCGGCGATCTCCCCGCCGGATGCCGCAAGCTCGGGCCTTCGGCAAAAAGCCAAGGAGCCCGCCGAAGCGGGGGAGAGGCCTTCGCGCCTCACCCGTCGGCTTGCCGGGGCCGATGGGCCCGGGGGCGCGGGAGGTGAAAGGGATCACGGGTGCGTCCGTTTCCACTCTACCTACCGGTAGGTAGAGTGGAGACCGCACCCGCCCACCATTCCCAGGGGGAAGACCGCCCATGAACTCCAACACCCGAGAACGCGCCATGAGCGTCTACGCCGCCCACTTCGCCGCCCACGGCTACCGGGGAACCTCCCTGGAGGCCGTCGCCCGCGAGGTGGGGGTGCGCAAACCCACGCTGTACCACCACTTCCCCGGCGGCAAGGAGACCCTGCACCAGCAGGTGGCACTGGCCTTCATCGAACGACGCGGCCGCGCCCTGACCCGCGCCCTGGCCACCGAGGGCGAGTTGGCCACCGTGTTGGAAGCCGTCATCACCGAGGCGGTGGCCGACCCCACAGGGGCCGACACCTCGTTCGACCAGTACCTGTTCGACTCCCTGGACCAACTGGAGGAGGACGTGCGGTCCGCGTTGCGCACCGCCTACGTCTCGGCGCTGCTGGACCCGCTCACCGAACACCTGCGAAACGCGGTCTCCGCCGGCGAACTGGCCGACCGCGACCCGGCCCTGCTGTGCAACGCCTTCCTGCACCTGGCCCGCGCGGTGGACCTGAGCGGCGCCGAACCGGGCGCGCGCATGCTGGTCGAGCTCTTCCTCAACGGAGCCCGCCCCACCTGAGCCAGGCGCACACCGCTCCCACCCACCCCGCCTGGACCACACACGGCCCAGGCGCGGCCCTTACCGCACGAAAGCGAGGCAACCATGCACGGCAAGACACCGCCCTGGGCCATCGAGACCCAGGGGCTGACCCGCGACTTCGGCTCCACCACGGCCGTGCGCGGCCTGGACCTGCGAGTCCGGACCGGTACCGTCTTCGGGCTGCTCGGACCCAACGGCGCCGGCAAGACCACCACCGTGCGCATGCTCACCACCCACCTGGTACCCACCGGCGGAACCGCACGGGTGCTGGGCCTGGACGTGGTGTCCCAGGCCCGGCGGGTGCGCACCCTGATCGGTGTCACCGGCCAGGAGAACGGGCTGGACGAGGAAGTCGACGGGCGTACCGGCCTCATGCTGTTGGCCCGCCTGAGCGGACACCGCCGGGCGGTGGCCCGCGACCGGGTCGAGAGCCTGTTGGAGGTGTTCGACCTGACGGAGGCGGCGGGTCGGGCGGTGCGCACCTACTCCGGCGGTATGCGGCGCCGACTCGACATCGCCGCGAGCCTGTTGGGCTCACCCCGGCTGCTGTTCCTGGACGAACCCACCACGGGACTGGACCCGCGCAGCCGTGACCAGGTCTGGCGCATGGTGCGTTCCCTGGCCGAGCAGGGCACCACGGTGCTGCTGACCACCCAGTACCTGGTCGAGGCCGACCAGCTGGCCGACCGGGTCGCGGTCATCGACCAGGGCCGTGTCCTGGCCGAGGGCTCCCCTGCCCGCCTGCGCGCCGACCACGGACGACCCCGCCTGCGCCTGCGTCTGGAAGAACGCGGCCACCTCGAGGAAGCCCGCCGGGTGCTGGCCGAGCACACCGACCACGCCGTGGTCCAGGACGAGGACACCCTCACCGCCACCCTGACCGGGGAGGGCCCGGTCGCCCGATCCGGCGCCCGGGCCCTGGAGGCCCTGGCCCGCGCCCGGGTGTCGGTGGGCTCCTTCGGATTGCAGCCGCCCGAGCTGGACGAGGTGTTCCTGTCCCTGACCGGGAGCGAGGAGGCCGCGTGAGCGCCGAGACGACCGAGTACACACCGAACACCGGGGAGGAACGCGTGGACCGCACCGAGACCCTTGAGAATCTGATGGCGTATCCGGCGCCCGCGCGTCCCACGGCGGTGCGCTCGGTCGCCCTGTTGGGCGGCCGGGCCCTGTCCCACCTGCGGCGCGAACCCGTCCAACTCATCGACGTGACGATCTTCCCCGTGCTGATGATGGTGATGTTCACCTACCTGCTGGGCGGGGCGATCTCCGGTTCCACCGACGCCTACCTGTCCTTCCTGCTGCCGGGGATGATGGTGATGAGCGTGGTGTTGTGCACCGCGGCCGGTGGTGTGCGGCTCAACACCGACATCGAGCGCGGAGTGTTCGACCGGCTGCGCACGTTGGTGGGCTGGCGTCCGGCTCCGCTGGTGGGGTCGCTGGTGGGTGACGTGGCACGCTACACGCTGGCGGCGTCGAGCGTGCTGGGCGCCGGCCTGGTCCTGGGGTTTCGACCCCAGGGCGGGGTGGGGGGAACGGTGGCGGCGGTGGCGCTGCTGGTGCTCTTCGCCGTGTGCCTGACCTGGGTGTGGTTGCTGGTGGGGTTGGTGGCGCGTTCGGCGGCGTCGGTCACGGCGGCCAGCACCCTGCTGTTCCCGCTGGCGTTCCTGGGCGACGTGTTCGTTCCGGCCCAGACCCTGCCCGGGTGGTTGCGGGTGGTGGTCGAGGTCAACCCGGTGGCGCACCTGGCGCGGGCGGTGCGTGATCTCATGGCCGGGGCGGGAGTGACGTCCTCGGTGGTGTGGACGCTGGTGTGCGCGCTGGTCCTGGTGGTGGTGTTCGTGCCCTGGACGTTGGCCGTGTACCGGCGGCGTTGAGTCACTCTCCCCTCTCCTGCGTGGGGCCCGTGGAGGATGACCACAGCATGTGGCGGTAGTGCCGTGACCTGGGCGACGGCTCGGTGACGGGGCCGGTGTGCCCAGTTCGCGGCCCCTACGTTCGTGGCCATGCCGCATGAGTACCTCTCCGAAGATGGACTGCCGGAGCCGCTCCGTTATCACCTCGACACACGGACGATGCTGGCGCTCATCCCCGCAGACGGACACGCCTGGCAGTTCACCACCGACGAAGCGGCCCCAACGTCGCACGAACGTCGTGAGCACAGATCGGCATGTTCGTGTGCTTCGAGCTTCACAGCGGTGGAAGCGACGCGTTCGGATCGGTCATCGACCGGAGGATTCTTCCACCGCACGCTGGTGGGCCCGAGACAACATGGTCAACACACTGTCGGCCGGTGGAGCCATCTCGTGGAGGTGTACGTCGCGTAGCTC
This sequence comes from Nocardiopsis sp. NPDC007018, assembly GCF_040635075.1. Lineage (NCBI taxonomy): Bacteria > Bacillati > Actinomycetota > Actinomycetes > Streptosporangiales > Nocardiopsidaceae > Nocardiopsis > Nocardiopsis sp. NPDC007018. The sequence goes on along the minus strand of NZ_JBEYHA010000038.1, from coordinate 31,422 downwards.
GTCCATGAAGCGGTTCCACAGTTGGGGGCCGCCGTCAGCGAGGATCTGTGCACGGATCGCGAGTTCCGGTGCCGTGGGCAGCCAGCGAGTACCCCACTGACCGAGCTGGGCAAGAACCGGGATGAGCTCGATCGCGGGCTCCGTGAGTCGGTACTCAACCTTCTGTCGATGGCTCGGGTCATCGTGGCGGCTGAGCAGACCCGCATTGACCAGCTTCGACAACCGGGAGGAAAGGATGTTCGAGGCGATCCCCTCCAGAGAGTTGCCCAGAAGTTCCCGGAAGTGACGGTGTCCTCCGAAGATGATGTCTCGCAGCACGATCAGGGACCACCGGTCTCCGAGTAGTTCGACGGTCATGTTGAGGGGGCATCCTGACCTGCCACCCGGCACCGGGAGGTGCTCGATGGGCTCTTCGTCGTGCACTGATTGCAACATGCAATCAGTATATGATAACGTGCAAACCGGTTGTTAGTTGCAAGCAGTAGGGGGTAGGGGTTGTGGGGCGTTTGCTCTACTCGATGATCTTGTCGGCAGACGGCTACGTCGCGGATTCGGAGGGTCGCTTCGCCGATTGGGCACGCCCCGACGAGGAAGTACTCGAAGCGGTGAACGAGGACACCGCCGACGTCGGCACGTTCCTGTACGGGCGACGCATGTACGAGATGATGGCCGTGTGGGAAACCGACCCCGCCGTACAGTCGCAGTCACCGCAGTCGGAGGAGTTCGCTCGGCACTGGCAGTCGAAGGAGAAGATCGTCTACTCCACCACGCTCGAAGACGTGGACACGAAGCTGACTCGCCTGGAGCGTGACTTCACCCCGAAGGAGGTTCGCGCGGTCAAGGAAACCGCGGGACACGACCTGACGGTGGACGGCCCCTCGCTTGCCGCTGAAGCATTCCGGCACGGTCTCGTTGACGAAGTGCACATGCTGGTCTGCCCCATCGTGCTCGGCGGAGGTCTACGAATGCTGCCGGACGTGAGACTCAACCTCCGTCTTCGCGCGGAGCGCCGTTTCGGCAACGACATGGTGCAACTCAAGTACACCGTTGATTGATGATGGGTGAGGTAATTCCACGACGGTGACGCGGCCGACAGCGGCGGGTGTCGGCTACCGGCTCGGTGCGTTCCGCGGCAGCGAGGTATGGGCGTCGGTCGAGGACTCCGTCCTGCTGATCGGGCCGCCCTCTCGGGGAAGGACCTGCACGTGGTGCTCCCCATGATCTTGAACGCGCGCGGCGCGGTGATCGCGACCAGCACCCGCCCGGACAACCTCACCGCGACCCCGCGCGCCCGCGATCAGGTCGGCCCGGTCGCCGTGTTCGACCCGCAACGCCCCGCCGACGGAGTCCCGGCGCGCTGGCCGCTGATGGGCCACGCCGACCTCGACACCGCCCACCGCGACACGCTGCCGGGCGAGGCGGACCAGGCCCGCGCGTCGGAGGAGCTCACCATCGACCGGTGAGCGGTCGAAGGTCCACCGCCGAATCCCGTGGTCCTCCTCCTCACCCCCGGACCCGCGCCCGGCCGCACTCCGACGACGTGCCCGCACACGAACCCGGTACCGTCTGCGCATGAGCGAGATCGAGATCACCGCGGACCTCATCCGCACCCAGCTCCAGGAACAGCACCCGGACCTGGCCGATCTGCCCCTGCGCGAGGTCGAGGGCGGCTGGGGCAACCAGATGTGGCGCCTGGGCGATGAACTGGCCGTACGAATCCAGCGCATGGACACCGACCCCGCCCCCAGCTCAAGGAACGCCGGTGGCTGCCCCTGCTCGCCCCGCGCCTGCCCCTGCCCATCCCCCTTCCCGCGCGCGAGGGCACCCCCACCGAGCGCTGCCCCAAGCTGTGGACGGTCATGACATGGGTGCCGGGCCTGCCCCTGGACCGCGGATCGATCACCCGCGGCGACCACGCCGCCCACACCCTGGCCGCGTTCCTGCGCGCACTGCACGCGCCCGCGCCCGCCGACGCGCCGCCCGACACCGGGCGCGGCGCCCACCCCAAAAACTCCACCCCCGCCTTCGACCGCTTCCTCGCCGGCCTGGACCCCCACACGATCGGCACCGACACCGCCGACCTGCGAGCTCTCTGGGACGACGCCGTCGCCGCCCCCGCATGGGAGGAACCGCCGACCTGGGTGCACGGCGACCTGCACCCGGCCAACGTCGTCGTCGCGGACGGCACCATGACGGGCGTCATCGACTTCGGTGACCTGTTCGCCGGCGACCCGGCCGTGGACCTGGCGGCCGCCTGGGTACTCCTGCCGCAGGGCGCGGCCGCACGCTTCTTCCGCGCCTACGCTCGGGCCGACCGGGCCACGGTCCGGCGCGCACGCGGACTGGCCGCGCTCAAGAGCCTCTTCCTGATGCTGATGGGCCAGAACGGCGACCGCGGCCTGCCCGGCGGCAAACCGGCGTGGGGCCCGGCGGGGCGGGCGGCACTGGACCGGGTCCTGAACGACCCCGCCACCGGCCCCGGCTAGGGCGCCGCGCACGCGGGCCGTCTCCTGCCGAGCCAGCCCCGGACCGCACGCCCACCCCGGCGCCGCCCGGTCCGCGGGCGGGGAACCCGGGTCACACCCCCTGGCGCGGGCGCCGGTGGGACCACACGACCGGCCCTTGTGCCCGACTCCGGTACCCTCCATTCGAAGGTTGGCTGCGACCATCGGCCAGGGTGCCCGGCGACACCGGCCCACGCCCGTGGACACGAGATGGGCAGCCGCACCCTCCCGAAGCGCACACCCGTGCTCGCGAGCACGGGCCCGCGCCCGCTCCTCGTCGAAGTGCCCCGTGCGCCCCGCACGTTCGACCGCAAGGAGTACACGGTGTCCACCCTCAACTGGACCCAGGACAACACCAGCCACACCCTCCGCTGGCACTCCGAGAGCGCCACACCGCCCCACAGACGGGTCGTCGGCGCGGACGACCGGACCAAGGCCGACGCCGCCTACCGTCTGGTCTGCGAGGGAACCGCCCTGATGTGGCAGGGGGACTTCCACAACGCACGTCAGCTCCTGAGCGCGCTGGGGCGCCGCGTCGACCGCACGCCTCCCCAACGCGGCGACACCCCGGCCCAGACCTTCCATCTTCACCGCAGGGCACGCGCTCACCGCGCCCGTGTGCTCGGGCGTCTCCTCGTCCGGCTGGACGGCGACCACGCCCTGAACCTGGGCCGGGCCCCCGACGTGCGTCGGGCCTGCACCGAGGCCTACGGCCCGCCGTCCGGGCCGATGGCCGTCGCCCTGACCGAACTCCTGGGCGTCATCGGGGCCCACCAGTGGCGCACCAAGGGCGTGGACGTACCGGCTCTGGGCGATCGCGTCCACCCGCACTACGGTGTGTTCTCCCCGGTCAGGGGTGAGTACGTCGACCTCGTCGCCCACGCGCCCTTTCCCGCTCCGGCGTCCGACCGTGCCGGGCGCCGCACCGCGTTCGACCTCGGGACGGGCACGGGCGTACTCGCCGCCCTCCTGGCACGCCGGGGGATCGACCGGGTCGTGGCCACCGACATCAGTCCGCGCGCCCTGGCCTGCGCACGCGAGAACGTCCGCCAGCTGGGCGTGGGAGAACGAGTCGAGGTCGTGGGGCCCACCCTGTTCCCCGAGGGGCGCGCGGACCTGGTCGTCTGCAACCCGCCCTGGCTACCGGCACGGCCCACCTCCACCGTGGAACAGGGGGTCTACGACCCCGACGGCGACATGCTCCACGGTTTCCTGGACGGGCTCGCCGATCACCTGGTGCCGGGGGGTGAGGGATGGCTGGTCCTGTCGGACCTGGCCGAGCACCTCGGGCTCAGGAGTCGCGAGGATCTCCTCGCCAGGGTCGCGGACGCGGGCCTGCGCGTCGTGGACAGGGCCGACACCCGGCCCCGGCACGCGCGGTCCCGGGACACCGACGACCCCCTGCACGCCGCACGCGCGGCCGAGACCACCTCGCTGTGGCGACTGGCCCGGGCCGACGAACACGGCGGGTGACCGGGCACCGCGCACCCCGGTTGTTCGGGGGCACGCGGGTCGAGGCCGGTGCCCCGGGGGGATCAGCTCACACCGGCGGCGAGGGGCGTCGACCACCACCGGTCGACCGTGGGCCTGATGTAGTCCCGCAGTTCGGGGAGCTGCGGGACCAGGGCGAGGGTGGCAATGACCCGCAGCATGCCCAGGGCGTTGACGAAGGCGAGGACCTCTTCGTCGAGCGGCCTCGTGCCGTTGCGTCGTGCGCCGCGGTCGTAGGCGGCCTGGTGCTCGGGGCCCAGAGAGGCCAGGTCCCACTCGACCGGCCCCAGGGTGATCAGCTCGAAGTCGGCGTAGAGGTCTCCGTTCACACCGTGGAAGACGTTCGCGGGAGGGGAGTCGCCGTGGACGGGCTGGACGTCGGCGCCGGGGAAGCGGGCCTCGAAGGCGGCGCGTGAGCCTGCGAGGGGTTCGAGGAGGGCCCATTCGCGGTGGGCGCGGTCGAGTTCGGCCGCTCCGATCAGGTCGGGGTGCTGTTCGAGTCGGGTGAGCTCCTCCGTGATGGAGCCGGGGTCGGCCGCGGACAGGAACTCCAGTTCGCCCGGGTAGTCGCGTAGTGCCGCGTGCAGGTCGGCGACGCTCTCGGCGTTGGCGACGTAGTCGGGCTCCTTGTCGCGGTCCTCTTCGACGAACGGCCAGAACGTCATGGAGAACCCGTCGCGTTGAATCGGCTCCCCGGGGACGAGGGGGCTGGGCGCGATCACGGGGACGTCGCGGTCGGCCAGCCACCGGGTCACGTCCAGTTCGTGCTGTTGGCGGTGCGCGAGGGCCGCCAGGTCGTGCGGGCGGGGCAGGACCGTGGGAATCCTGGCCACGACCGGTGCGGGGGCCAGGTGGACGACGACGGAGAAGAGGTCGTGGAGTACGACGGGGTCGGTGACGGTCAGGCCGAGTGCGCGCCCGGCCGTCACGGCCGCTCGGACGGCGGCGGTGGTGCGGTCGGCGCGCTGTCGCGGCGTCAGGTGGGTGGTCACGGGTCGTCCTTCGGCTCGGTGGAGCGTGGGTGCGGCGATGCGGGATGCGGGCGGGCCGACCGGGAGGGCGACGTGCTGGAGCGGAAGTGGCCGCCGGGCATCCACTCGTGGCGCTCGGTTCCCTCGACTCCTTCACTGACGGTCCAGGTGCCCGTCAGCCGATCGAGGGTGCGGACGTCGTCGGTGGGGGCGTGGGGGGCTGTGTAGGCGCCTTCACGGAGTCTTCTCCTTCGTGTGTGGTGTTCGCCGGTACCTCGTGGCGGCGGTCGGCTCCTCGACCCGTGCAGGTCCTCTATGCCCTCGATGTAGCGCTGGCGCAACTCGCCGCGTTTGCCTTGGAAGACGTGCCATCCCGGGGCGTGGCGGGACTTGATCCCCCTAGGTTTCGTCGTCCAGGTGGGTGAGTAAGTGCTGGATCAGTGGTGGCGGACGGTGACGTCGAAGCGGGACCGGGGCCAGGTGTTCAGGGTGAAGACCGGGCACCGGAGAGAGCCTGACAGCAGGCCGTACAGGTAGTCGGTGGCGGCCACGGTGTGGCGGGCCCAGACGGAGCTCCGACAGCCGTCGGCGATGACCGCCCAATCGTCGGGGTCGCCGACAGCCTCCAGATAGAGGTCGTTGCCGTTGTCGTCCGACCCCAGGATCAGCAGGTCATTGATGACGACGTCCCAGTCCCCCTCGGCCTTGTGGTCACCGGACCAGCGTTTTTCGTGGCCGCCCCGGATCGGGATGACGTCAGCCTTGTACACCTGCCTGAGATCCTCGCGGCGTCCTGCGGAGTACGTCAGGAGCCTCTCATTAATGCCGAAGCTGAACCGGTTGTCCACCTCCACAGCGTTGTGGCCGATCCGTGCGAAGAACTCGCGCAGGTCCGAGGGCATAGGCAGAGCGGGCGGCGGACCGGCCCGTTCCGGAGGACCTTCGGGGAACAGCAGTTCGATAAGTGCGCTAACGGCGGGCACGGGCCGTCCTCTCGCCCGGGGGATGGGGACAGAGTGTCTCATCCGGCAGGGACGATCGGAGCATCCAACCGTAGGAGATCGTGGTGGTGATGGCGCTGAAGCCCAGGCGGTGGTGCACAAGCCGGGGTCACACGACGGTTCTCAGCCTCCTGTGCGCATGCACCTGGAAACGCTGCGCGAACGCTCCCAGCAGTTGGCCCAGGGGGCGGGGAGGGTGAGGTCGCTCCGCGAATATCCGGATCGGAGCGGCCGGTGGCGGTAAGCCGGAACCGGGGCCCGAGCTGTCCGTCGTCCCTGCCGTCAGCGAACAGCGACCGGTGCGCATCGGTGACGCCCGTACCTCCACCGCCCGCCAGGAGCTGGCCGCCCTGCGCCGGGGCGAGTGCCACGAGAAGTTCGAGGAGGTGCTGGCGAGCTCGCCGTGATCGACGTGAGCGCGCGGTGGACATCGCCTCGCGCATCATACGGGTCCTGGGGGAGCCGGTTGAGATCCGGCCCATCATGGGCGAGGACCGGGTGAGGGGCCGGGCGCCGCCGAGCACGGCGTCCGGACCCTGGATCACCGGTGGGTCAGGCGGTGAAGTTGAGGACGAAGTCGAACTCGGCGAGCTGTCCGGAGCCGTCGTTGGTGACGTTCATCAGCAGGCGCGGGTCGAAGAGCATGTCGGTGCCGTTGCGCGGTTCGCCGGGGAAGTAGAGCTGGGTGGTCAGGACCGGCTGGTTGGGGGCCTGGAGTTTGACGTGCAGGTGGCGGGCGCGGCCGGGGTAGAGGCCCGGGACGATGGTCGTGAGGTGGAAGGCGCCCTCGGCGTCGGTGAACTGGTGGCCCCGGTAGTCGTAGCCGACGTTGTCGTAGCCTCCGGCGTTGTCGGCCTGCCAGAAGTCGACCAGCGCGTTGGGGACGGGGCGGCAGTTGCGGGAGAACACGTAGCCGGACACGGCCAGCGCCACACCGGGGTGGCCGGGGACGACCAGGTCGGTGCGCTGGGGGGAGTTCGGCTTGAAGTAGGGGCCCTCCATCTGCGGGGGCGTGGGGTCGTCGCCGTCGTCGCACTGGGGGGTGGGTGCCAGGGTGCGGCCCTGTTCGGCGGCGTCGCGGGCCAGTGCGGGGGCGGCTCCTGCGGTGGTGGACAGGAGTGCGGCGGCGGGGGCCGCGACCAGGGCGGCCTTGAGCAGGCTCTTACGGGTGGGGCCGCCCTGATCGGGCTGGTCCTGCTCGGGGCGGTCGTCGCGCTCGGCCATGGGGGTGCTCCTCGTAGCGGGAAGAGGGGGAGGCGGTGGCTGCGCCTCCCTGCGGGTGAGCACGAGATTACGTTCCGTTGGCGGGGTGGGCGATGGACGGATCTCGGGGGGCGTGGTGTTTCTCGGGGACCGTGGGGGAGTCGTGGCGGAAGGCGCCGGGGGTGGTGCCGGTCTCGCGGCGGAAGAACCGGCAGAAGTAGGCGGGGTCGTGGAAGCCGACGGTGCGGGCGATGGCGGCCACGGTCAGGTCGGTGCCGACCAGGAGGCGTTGGGCCTCCAGGATGCGGGTGCCGCGCAGGAGGGCGCCGGGGGTGCGTCCGGTGGCGTGTTTGACGGCGTCGGCCAGGTGGCCGGGGGTGACCCCGAGGTGGGCCGCGGCCTGGGCCACGGTGGTTCCGGCGGCGGTGGCGGGGTGGTCGAGCAGGCTCAGGAAGCGTTCGCCGAGGGCGTCGGCGGTGGGTGGTGCAGGACGGGGGTCGCGGTCGTAGGAGCGGGCGGTGCGGGTGAGGAGGACGTGCAGGTAGGCGCGCAGGATGGAGGCCATGCCGGTGCCGCGTGCGCGGAACTCGTGGTGCATCTCGTCGAGGAGGGCGGTGATCTGTTGCGCGGCGTCGGGGGCGGGGGTGTGCCAGGGGCGTCGGGTGGCCAGGCGTCGGAGGAGCGCGCGGTCCTGGGGGTGGTCGAGGAGGAAGGAGTCCTCCAGGAGGAGGACGCGGCCCTGCACGTTGTGGGCGCGGTCCCAGTGGTGGACCTGACCGGCGGCCAGGATGCCCAGGTTGGGCGGGGTGATGGGCCATCGGTGCAGGTCGATGACGTGGTCGCCGGTTCCGGAGGTGACGTGGACGATCTCGTGGAAGGTGTGGCGGTGCGGGAAGGCGGCCCGGGACAGGGGGCCGATGGTGTCGAAGGTCCCGATGGCGAAGGGCAGGTGCCGCGGGGCGGGGACCTCCAGCCGGTGGAGTTCCAGGGGGGAGGAGGTGCGCATGGGCGCTCTCCTACCCGGGGTCGGGGGCCCTACTCCGGCGGGGCCGGTGGTTCGGGGAGCCGGAGGACGTCGTCCCGGAGGCGGGCGCACGGTTCACTCCCCGCCTCCGCCGTCCCCGCCGCCGTACGGTCATGGCGCGGCGGGTGAGCGGCGGTGTCCTCATCAGGCCACGCGGGACGCGGTCGCCTTCAGCGGCCGTGCGGGCGCTCCCGCACCGGCGCCATGACGCGGTGGTCGCCGTTGAGCCACTCCTGGGCGTCCGCGTTCAGGTCGTGGGGGTAGCCGGGGGTGAAGTCGGCGAGCGCGTCGAGTTCGGCCATGGTCTCCTGCGGCAGGCGCACGTGGAGTGACCCGAGGGTGTCGGCGAGCTGCTCCGCCCGGCTGGCTCCGAGGATGGGGTGGATGCGCGGTGACCGGTGCAGGGCCCACGCGGTGGCGACCTGGGACGGGGTGGCGTCCAGCTCCCGGGCCACGCGCCCGATGAGGCGGGCGGCCCGGTGCTGGTGCTCGGTGACGGTGGCGGGGTCGACCCGGCCGTGCGCGGTGGCGCCGGTGTCGGTGTAGCGGCCGGAGAGCACACCGGCGGCGAGGCCGTTGTAGGTGGCCAGGCTGAGCCCGTGGGAGCGCGCCATCGGCAGCAGTTCGCGTTCGATGTCGCGGTGCAGCGGGTTGTAGGGGACCTGGAGCGCGACGAAGGGGGTCCACCCGTGGTGCCGGGCCAGGGTGTTGGCCTCGGCCACGACCCATGCGGGCAGGTTGGAGGCCCCCGCGTACAGCACCTTGCCCGCGCGTACGGCGTCGTCCAGGGCGCGCATGGTCTCCACGACAGGCGTGTACTCGTCCCAGGCGTGCACCCACAGCAGGTCGACGTGGTCGGTGCGCAGACGGCGCAGACTCCGGTCGAGGCTGCGGGTGAGGTTACGGCGGTGGCTGCCGCCGGAGTTGGCGTCGCGCGGGTCGCGGGGGAGGGTGAACTTGGTGGAGATCACGAACCGTTCCCGGCGGCCCTGGAGGAGTTCGCCGAGGACGGCCTCGCTGTCACCGTAGGCGGAGGCGGTGTCGATGAGGTTGCCGCCCGCCTCTTCGTAGAGGTCGACGGCGCGGCGGGCCTGGTCGGGGTCGGCCAGGGTCATGGCGCCGAGGAGGAGTTGGGAGACGCGGAGCCCGGAGGGGCCCAGGAGCTGGTAGCGCATCAGTGCACGTCCCTGGCGGAGATGTCGAAGGCGTCGGAGTCGATGCCGTAGGTGAGGACGCGGGTCGGGTGGATGCTGATCCAGGCGGAGTCGAAGGGCATGGTGGCGTCGAGCCGCCGTTCCACCTCCTCACCGCCGCTGGTGTGGGTGCGGGCCCGCCCTCGGATCTCGATGCCACGCGGGGTCCAGGGGTCCTGGGAGGCGAGGTCGTCCACGAGGAAGGCGACCTCCGGGTGCCGGGCGGCGTCGCGGAACTTCTTACTCCGCCCCATGTGGGTTCCCTGGTGGCCCGCGACCACGATCGTGTCGTTGTCGGTGTCCACGAAGACTCCCACCGCGGTGATGTGGGGCCTGCCGTTCGGGCCCACTGTGGCCAGGCGCCCCAGGGGCTGGCTCTTGAGGTAGTCGATCTCGTTGGGTGTGAATCTCATGGGCCCAGTCTGTGGCGGTGGGCCGTCCCGGAGGGAGACCGTGGCGATCCTGGCCCTGAGGGGGCCAGGATCGCCACGGCGTGCGCTCGTACACTCGGCGCATGGATCACTCGGACATGGGCGCGTTCCTGCGGGAGTGCCGGGAGGCGACCCCTCCGGAGCGGGTGGGGTTGCCGGTGGGACGGCGCCGCCGTACCCCGGGACTGCGGCGGGCGGAACTGGCCACCCTGTCGGGGGTGAGCGTGGACTACCTGACACGGCTGGAACAGGGACGTGACCGCAACCCCTCCCCGCAGGTGCTGGTGGCGTTGGCCGACGCGATGGGGTTGACGGTGGGTGCGCGCGTGCGGTTGCGCAACCTGTCGAAGGTGGCTTCGGGGGCGGGGGCGCTGTGTCCGGGCGGGATGCCTCCCGAACGTGAGGTGCGGGCGGGTACACGGGCGGTGCTGGAACGGTTGGAGCCCGCTCCGGCGGTGGTGTTCAACCGGCTGGGGGAGGCGCTCGCGTACACGGCGGGGTACGAACGCCTGGCGGGCCCCCTGGGTGTTCTGGACACGGCGGGCGACCAGCCGTCGAACCGGGTGTGGTTCGTCTTCGCCGACGACCGTGCCCGGCGTGCCTACCCGGACTGGGACGCGGTGGCCGACGCCCGGCTGGCGGAGTTGCGTGCGGAGGCCGCGCCCGATGATCCGCACCTGGCGCATCTGGTGGAGGAGCTGGAGATCGTGGGCGGCGCGCCGTTCACCGATCGGATGGCGGCCCCCGCTGGGGCACCGTCGAACTCGGGAGTGGAGCGATGGGCGCACCCGGTGGTGGGGGAAGTGCGGTTGTCGTACGAGCGGTGGGACGGTGAGGGCCAGTACCTGGTGGTGTACCTGCCCGCCGACGAGGTGACCGCCGCGGCGTTGGAGCGGCTCGACCGTGTGCCTCTGCGTGTGGTGGGCGGCACCGGGGCGGGTTCGGGAGGCGAGGGGTGAGGTTCTGGTGGGGTTGGTGCGCGGGTGAAGGGTGTGGTGGGTGTCCGGCCGGGGCCGGACACCGGCGGCGCTCGCCGTGTCAGGGCCGGGGCGCCTTGGTGCCGTGGGTGGCGGCGTACTCCTCGGCCAGCCACGGTGCCAGGTCCTCGACCAGGTCGGTGAGGAGCGCGCGATCGGCGCCGGGGCGGCGGGCCGTGCGGGCGGCCGTGCGCATCTGCTCGCGGCGGTCGGGGTGGTAGTGGCCGAACACGTCGGCGGCCAGGTCCAGGTCACTGGTCCATCCTCCCCAGGAGGGCATGACCAGGGTGAGTCCGGTGCGGGTGAGTCGGCGGGCCGCGCCCCGGCTCAGCGCCCGCAGCTCGTCGTCGGTCGCGGCCCGGGCCAGACGGGTGCGCCAGCGTGGCAGCACCAGGGGCAGGTCGCCGTTGGTCTCGCGGGCCAGGAGGCTCGTGGGCCGGTACCTGGGGAGGCGGTCGGCCAGGTCGGGGCCGGTGAGCGGGGTGCACAGACAGGCCACGAAGAATCCGCCGTCGTGGCGTTCGAGCGCGCCGGTGAGGCGGGGCACGTCGTCCACCAGGATGCCGCCGCCGTCGATCTGGGGAAAGCGGTCGTCGAGCTCCTCCAGGAGGCGGGCCGCGTCGGCGCGTTCGGTGCTGTCGGGCTCGGTGTGCAGGGCCACCAAGGCGTCCAGGTCGGAGACTCCGGGGACGGCGGTGCCACGGGGGATGCTGCCGTACAGGTAGGCGCTGTGCATGCGTGCGCCGTAGACCTCGCCGAGCCGGGTGCGCAGGGCCCGCACCACCGGGGCGAAGTCGGCGGTGACGCGGTCGGGTGATCCCTCCCGGTCGATGGTGCCGTCGGGGCGCAGTCCCCGTACGGGGGGAAGCGGTGTCACGGGGGGTTCTCCTTGGGCGCGGGGGTCAGGTGAGGGGGTGCCAGGCCCACAGGTTGGGTTCGTCGTAGACGCCGTGGTCGGCGGCCAGGTCGATGGTCACGGGGGCCAGGGCGCCGTCGACGACGTGGCGTCCGCTTCCGGGAAAGTCCATCGCGGCCCACCGCCGCCACTCGGCCACGGTGCCCTCCACACGCATGGACCTCTCACAGGGGTGGAGCAGGCGCGCGCCCAGACGTTGGTGGGTGCGCAGCCAGGGGTCCAGGGCCAGGCCGTCCGTCTCGCGGGTCCAGGTGGCGTATTCGGCCATGGGGATCAGCGGGTAGCGGTGCTTGAGCGTGGGTCGCAGGGGTGCGGCCAGCGCCGTCAGGCCGTGGCGGGTGGCGGTGTCGCGCAGGGCCTGGGCCATGACGGCGCTGACCCCGGCGCCCTGGTGACGGGTGGACACGGCGATGTAGAGGGCGCAGGCGATGGTGGGTTCGCGCCCGGCGTCCCTGTCCGCAAAGGCCTGTTCCAGGGCCCAGGCGAAACCGGCGTCGGGGAGTTCGTCGGGGGAGCCGCGCCAGGCCAGGGGGACGCTGTTGGCGCGGGCGATGACCTCCTCTCCCCGCACGAGGGCGAGCTGGTGGTCGCCGAACTCCTCGGCGAGGCGGCCCCAGTACCGGCCCGCGACCGTGTCGTGGAACATCAGCTCGGGGCCGGGGTTGAGCTCGGGGCGTTCCAGGACCTTGGCGAGGTCGGGGCGCTGGGCCAGCGTGACGATCGGCATGGGTGCATCGTGGCAGGGCCCCGTAGACGGGGGCAAGCGGATTCCGGCCGGTCAGCGGATCGGGGTGGTGCTGGCACCACCGCCACGGGTGGGTGGGGGTGGAGCCGTAAGAGGGTGCTCGCGTCATCGTGCCCGCCGTACCCGCGGTTCTAGCGTTGGTGGTGTCAGAGAGCCTGGCGTACGAGGAACCTCGGGAGAGTCATGATCGCGGCGGGCCCATCCACCCTCACGGACCCGGAGCCGTTGCGCTACGAGCGCGCTCACGGGTACGGCGTCCGCCTGTTGGCGTGTGACGGAACCGAGGACGGGCGGATCGTGGAGGAGTTGGGGGACGCGGCCACCGCGGACCACGTGGCGGTGCTGGTTCCGGGCAACGACAACTACCTCGGCAACTACTTCAACCAGCGGCGGGCCACCCGGCCGCGCGCCAATGGCGAGACGCTGTTGCGCACGATGCGTGAGGTGGCTCCGCGTGAGCGGGTGGCGGTGGTGGTGTGGGTGGGGTACCGCACGCCGCGCGGGTTCGGTGAGGCGGTCTCGCGCCGCCCGGCGATGGCGGGGGCCGCCGACCTGGTGCGGTTGACCCATTTCCTGCCGAGGTCGGCGCGGGTGACGCTCGTGGGCCACAGCTACGGCACGGTGGTGTGCGGTCTGGCGCTGGGGCGGGGCCGGGTCAGTGACTGTGTGGCGCTGGGCAGCCCGGGCATGGGAACGCGTTCGCGGGAGGAGTTGGGTTTCTCGGGGAACCTGTGGGCGGCCCAGGGGCCCGGGGACTGGATTCGGTTCTTTCCCCGGGGCCGAGTGGGAGAGGTGGGGCACGGGCCCTCGCCGATGCGCGACGGGTACGGGGCCCGGATCTTCGAGACCGGTGACATCCCGGGGCACTGCTCGTACTACCGAGCGGGCAGTGAGTCGGTGCGCAACGTCGCGCGGATCGCGGTGGGCCGCTACACGGAGGTGACGCCGGTGGCGGTGCCGCGTGCGCGCCGACCGTACCCGGAGCCCGTGGTGGAGGCGGTGGCCTCGTGAGCGCGGAACCGGTGATCCTGGCCGAGGGGGTGCGCAAGCTCTACCCGGGTGGCGGGGCGGCCCTGGACGGGATGGACCTGGCCGTGGCTCCGGGGACGGTGCACGGGCTGTTGGGGCCCAACGGCGCGGGCAAGACGACGTCGGTGCGGGTGTTGGCCACCCTGTTGGGGTTCGACGGAGGGCGGGCTCGGGTGGCCGGTGCGGACGTGGCCTCGCAGGCGCGGCTGGTGCGTTCGCGGATCGGTTTCGTGGGCCAGTACGCGGCGGTGGACGAGGTCCTCAGCGGTCGCCGCAACCTGGAGATGTTCGGCCGCCTCTACCACCTGGGGAGGAGACGGTCGCGGGAGCGGGCCCGGGAGCTGCTGGAGCGGTTCGACCTGACCGGGGCGGCGGACCGTTCGGTGCGCACGTACTCGGGTGGGATGCGCCGCCGGTTGGACCTGGCCGCGGGTCTGGTGCTCGACCCCCGGGTGCTGTTCCTGGACGAGCCCACCACCGGGTTGGACCCGCGTAGCCGGGCGCGGGTGTGGCGGGCGGTGCGCGAGCTGGTCGAGGGCGGTACGACGGTGTTGCTGACCACCCAGTACCTGGAGGAGGCCGACCGGTTGGCGGACCGGGTGTCGGTGCTGGACCGGGGCCGGGTGATCGCCGAGGGCAGTCCGGAGGAGCTCAAGTCGAGGGTGGGCGGCGGCCGGGTGGAGGTCGTGGTGGCCGGTGCGGGTGAGTTGCCGGTGGCGGCGCGGGTGCTGGGACGGATGTCCGGGGCGCCTCTGGAGGTGGACCGGGACTCGCTGCGGGTGAGCGCGCCGGTGCGTGGTCGCGGTGCCGCCCTGACCAAGGTGGTGCGGGCCCTGGACGAGGCGGGGTTGGACGTGGAGGACATCGCGTTGCGGCGGCCGACGTTGGACGACGTGTTCCTGGGGCTGACCGGTCGGCCCGGCGCGGGGTCGAGTGAGGGCCGCGCAGAGACGGAGGAGGGGTCGTGACCCTGGTGCGGACGGAACCGGTCGAGAGCGCGGGCGCGGATGTGCCCGGGCCGGTGGGCGACGGCGGCGGTCTGCGGGGGCCGCGCGCGTGGGCGGGGCGGGCGGGGTGGGCGGTGGCCGACTCCGCCGTGGTGGCGCGGCGCTACCTGGCCCACCTGGTGTACAAGCCCGACGAGGTGGTCGGGACGCTGCTCATTCCGGTGCTGGCGGTCCTGCTGTTCGGTTTCGTCTTCGGGGAGGCGATGGGTGCGGCCCTGGGGGTGGGGGGAGAGGACTACCGTGACTTCCTCATGCCGGGCCTGTTCGCGTTGACGATGGCGTTCGGGATCGGGAACACGACGATCGCCGTGGTCACGGACGTGGGCCGGGGGGTGGTGGACCGGTTCCGGACGATGCCGATGGCGCCCTCGGCGCTGTTGGTGGGGCGGAGTATGGCCGACGCGGTCTCGGCGGTGGTGGACCTTGCGGTTCTGGTGGGCATGGGGTTGCTGGTGGGATGGCAGTGGCACCTGGGGCCGTGGCGTGCGCTGGCGGCGCTGGGGTTGCTATTGCTGCTGCGGGTGGCGTTCACGTGGATCGGGATCTATCTGGGGTTGTTGGTGCGTGGGCCCGAGTCGGCGATGAAGTTCTTCTCGCTGGTGTTCCCGTTGGCGATGGTGGCCGAGACCTTCGTCCCGACGGAGGTGATCCCGCCGTGGTTGGCGCCGGTGGCGGAGTGGAACCCGTTGTCGGCCACGGTCCTGGCCTGTCGTGAGCTGTTCGGGAACACGACGGTCGCGGGTGAGTCGTGGGTGGCGCAGAACGCCGTGGTGATGGCGGTGGTGTGGCCGCTGGTGTTGGTGGCGGTGTTCGTTCCGCTGGCGTTGCGGCGCTACCGGAGGCTGGGGCGCTGACACGCGGGGGTGTGTGCGGGGCGCGCACTCCCCCTCCGCGCGTTCGCGGGGACGGGCCCCGGGCGGGTGCGACCCGGGCGCGCACGCACTTCGCGGGCAGGCGGGCGCGTGGGGCCCGCGGGATTGACCTCAACCGGACTTGAGGTAGCAGGATCGGGCAGGAGCGGGAAACGGCTTCCCGCCTACGACCATGAGGAGCGCACGTGGACACGGACGCCGGGTTCGTATCGATCATCGACTACACCACCGACGGGCACACCACCCAGAGGGAGCTGGTGTCGGCGTTCGCCGAGATCCAGGAACGGTGGGTGCGCTTCTACCCCGGGTTCCACTCGGCCCGGTTCCACGCGAGCACCGACGGCACACGCGTGTACAACGTCGTGCGGTGGGAGGATGAGGCCGCCTACCGCGCGTTCGTGGAGGAGTCCGACACCGAGGGGCGCATGGCCGCCATCATCGCCGCCCTGGACGGGTTGTCCGGTACCGCCGAGCCGCGTATGAGCGGGGTGCCCACCTACGAGGTCGTGCGCGAGGTCGCGCCCGGCCCGCGCCGGGTCGGACCGTAACCCCCTGGGCCGTGGTTCGAAACGGCCGCCCCGGGGTCGGTCAACGGTGCCCGGGGCTGTCCCGGTAGGTCGACAGGTGGTGCTCCAGCTCGGCCGCCCCGCGCAGGAGCGCCCGTCCCCGGATGCCGAGCCGTCGGTCCCACGCGTCCAGGGTGGCCTCCATCGGCCCGAGCCCGCCGGCCGCCCGGACCTGGGTGATGAGCGGGGCGATCCCTTCGAGCGAGTGGCCCCCGCGTCGCAGCTGGTGGACCAGGCGGGCGTCGCGCACGGCTGAAGCGTCGTAGACGCGGTAGCCGGTCCGGGGGTCGCGGTCGGGGTGCACGAGCCCGGCCCGTTCCCACTTGCGGAGCGTGGCGGGGCGCAGGCCGAGTCGGTCGGCCAGCGGACCGATGAGGACGGGGCCCGGCTCGGGGACCTCGCGGGTGAGACCGGAGAGTACGGGGGCCGGGGCGTGTTCGGGCGCGGGTGCGGCGGCCTCCAGGTCGCGCAGGGCTTCACGCACGGAGGCGAGGGTGCGGCGGTCGTCGAGCAGCTGGGCGTGGCTGAGGTCGACCTCGTTCAGGGCCGCCTCGACTTGGCCGTGGTTGACCGCCCGCATGATCGCGGCGGCCCGCTGGTGGCCGTGGCCGGGCACCAGGGCCAGGAAGGCGCGCAGCGCGCAGGCGTGCGCCGGGGTGTAGGCGCGGTGGCCGGAGGGGGTGCGTTCGGCGGCCGGGAGGATGCCGTCCGCCTCGTAGTTCCTGACCGCCTGGGTGGACAGGCCGTGCCGACGGGCGAGGTCGATGGGCCGCAGGCGCACCGCGCTTTGAGGGTTTGTCGCCATGTCATCGAGGATATCTCCGCAAAGCCTCAACCGAGGGTTCAGAGATACCGTCGAAGACATGGCTTTGCGGACGAAGGACACCATCAGAACGTTCGGTGCGGCCTCGGTGATGGGGCTGTTCCCCGAGCGGCCGCACGTGCTCGCCCTGGGCGAGCCCACCCACGACGACGGCACGCTGCTCCGGGCCCGCGACGACCTGCTGCGGGGCCTTGTGGAGGAGGGCTACCGCACCATCGCCCTGGAGAGCGACTGTCTGCGGGGGATGGTCGTCGACGAGTACGTCACCTGGGGGCACGGACGGTTCGACGACGTCATGGAGCGCGGGTTCAGCCACGGTTTCGGCTCCTACGAAGGCAACCGCGAGCTCGTGAGGTGGATGCGGGACCGCAACATGGGGCTCCCCGAGGAGCGGCGGGTGCGCTTTGCCGGATTCGACGGGCCGCTGGAGATCTCGGGCGCCGAGAGCCCCCGCCAGGCCCTGTGCGCCCTGTACGACCACCTCGCCGAGCGGCTCGGGGAGGACCTGTTGCCGTGTACCGCCGAGCGGCTGGACGACCTGTTGGGCTCGGACGGGCCCTGGGCCGACCAGCAGGCGATGGCGGACCCGTCCCGGTCGGTGGGGCGCACGCCCCAGGCCCGCGACCTGCGGTGGATCGCCGACGACCTGGTGGCGCTGCTGGACGCCCAGCGACCGTACCTGTTGGAGGCGACCTCCCCCGCCGAGGTGGAGCGGGCCGAGGTGTACGGGCGCACGGCGGTGGGGCTGCTGCGGTACCACCACTGGTTGGCCGACACCTCGCCCGCGCGGATCACCCGGCTGTTGGGGGTGCGGGACCAGATGATGGCCCACCATCTGACGGCCCTGGCCGAACGCGGCCCCGTCCTGGTGCACGCGCACAACTCCCACTTGCAACGGGAACGCAGTTCGATGCGGATGTGGCAGGGGTTGACGGAGTGGTGGAGCGCGGGGTCCCTGCTGGCGTCGCGGTGGGGCCGGGGGTACGGGTTCGTGCCCATGGCCCTGGGCACGATGCGGCACCACGGGGTCGCAGAGCCGGTTCCGGGGAGTGTCGAGGGGGAGTTGTACGCGCTGGGCGAGGAGCGGTGCGTGGTGGACGCCCGTGGGCTGGCGCGGGCACTGGGCGGGAAGGAGGTCGAACAGCGGGAGTCGGCGTGGTTCGGGTACGCCCCGCTGGACCCGGCGCACCTGGCGGACGCCGACGGGCTGGTGTTCGTACGGGAGGCCGCCCCCTCCGGGGCGGCGGACGGCGGCGGGACCACCAAGGGGTAGGGGCACCTCCTGGTGGCGGCCGGGCGGGTCGGGGGTCACCGCCGACGCGTGGGTGGGCTGGCGGCGCCCCCGGATCACTGGGGTCCGCGCCCTCGCCTCGCGGACCGACGAGCCCCGGGAGTGGAGACGGCTTCGAGGATCACCTCACGGTTGGGGGAGAGCGGCACCCCCGATGCCCACGTCCTCCTCCGCGACGGACGAGCGGGGCCGGTCGTGGGGCCGCGCCCCCGCGACACCGGTGACCGACGCCGAACGGCGCCGCCTCAGCCGCCCCTACCGGGTTCCCGCCCTATCCTGTCCCCACACACCCGGGAGGAAGACACGTTGGACGCTCCCACCGAACGGCTCCGCCCGATCGACCTGGCCCGTGCCGCCGGTATCTCCACCCAGCAGGTACGCAACCACGCCGACGAGGGGGTCCTACCGCCGACCGACCGCACCCCCAGCGGGTACCGCGTCTTCACCGACCGGCACCGCAGGGCCCTGCTCGCCTTCCGCGCCCTGTACACCGGGTTCGGCGGTACCGCCGCCCGCACGGTCATGGCCGCCGTGCACGAGGGCGACCTCCCCCGGGCCCTGGAGACGATCGACGCCGCCCACCACGCGCTGCACGAGCAACGCACCGCCCTGCGCGCCGCCGGACGTGCCCTGGAGGCGGTCGCCGAGCACGCCCCCGAGGCCCCGACCGCGCCCGGGGGCGACCTGCGTATCGGTGAACTCGCCGCCCACCTGGGGGTACGCACCTCGACGCTGCGGGTCTGGGAGGACGCCGGACTCCTCGCCCCCCGCCGCGAGCACCCCACCGGGTACCGCCTCTACTCTCCCGCCGACGTCCGCGAGGCCCGCATGGTCCACCTGCTGCGCCAGGTCCGTTACCCGCTCCCGGACATACCTCCGGTGCTCGGCGAGCTGCGCCGGGGCGGCGACAGCCGGGCCCTGCGCACCGCCCTGGCCCAGCGGGCGGACGAGCTCGTCCGGCGTTCCCGGGCCATGCTCACCGCCGCCGCCCTCCTGGACGACTACGCGCGCACCACGTGACCCGGGCCCGCGCCGGGCCGCCCGCTCACTCACCGAAGGGGTCGGCGCCCGGCTCCAGGGCGAACACCTTGCCCGGGTTGAAGATCCCCCTCGGGTCCAGCGCGGCCTTGACCGCCCGGTGCATGTCCAGCACCTGCGGCCCCAGCTCGTCGGCCGCGCCGCGCATCTTCAACAGCCCCACCCCGTGCTCACCGGTGACCGTACCGCCGACCGCCAGGGCCTCGTCCACGATCACCTCGAAGGCCTGCTTGGCCCGGCTCTTGGCGTCCTCGTCACCGGCCGGGACGATGAACAGGGGGTGCAGGTTTCCGTCACCCGCGTGAGCGATGTTCCCGATACGGGTGTCGAATCGCCGCCCCGCCGCCTCGATCGCCTCCAACATGTGCGGGACCCGGGACTTGGGCACGCACACGTCCTCGGTCAACAGCGGCCCCAACCGCTCCAACGCGGGGTAGGCCAGCCGCCGGGCCTGGAACAGCGCCTCGGCCTCCTCCTCGTCGGTGGAGCGGACCGCGTACACCGCCTTCTCCCGCTCGAAGCACTCCAGGATGCGGTCGGCCTCCTCCTGGCCTGAGGTCCCGGGCAGGTCGCTGCGGGCCAACAGCAGTACCTCGCCCTCGGCGGACAGCCCCATGTTCTTCCACTCGTCCACCGCCTGGAGGCAGAACCGGTCGATCAGCTCCAGTGCCGAGGGCACGATGCCCGCCGCGGCGACGGCCGCCACCGCGCGGCCCGCGTCGGTCAGGGAGTCGAAGTAGCCCACCACCGTGTGCTCCACGCCCCGGCGCAACGGCACCAGACGGAGCGTCACCTCGGTCACCAGACCCAACGTGCCCTCCGAGCCCACCATGAGCCCGGCCAGGTCGTACCCGGTCACGCCCTTGGCGGTGGTCCTGCCCAGCCGCACGACCTCGCCCGAGCCCACCACAGCCTCCATGCCGAGCACGTAGTCCCGGGTGACCCCGTACTTCACGCAGCACAGCCCGCCGGCGTTGGTGGCCACGTTCCCGCCGATGGTCGACCACGGAGCGGACGCCGGGTCCGGCGGGTACCACAGGCCGTCGCGGGCCACCAACGCGCGCAGCTCCTCGTTGACCACCCCCGGTTGCACCGTGGCGGTCTGCTGCACGGTGTCGACCTCCAGCACGCGATCCATCCGTTCGAAGGAGACCACCACCCAGCCCCGACCGGCGTTGGCCGCGCCGGAGAGCCCGGTCCCGGCGCCGCGTCCCACGACCGCGACCCCGTTCCGGGCACACACGCGAACCACCTCGGCGACGTCGGCGGTGTCCCGGGGCCGTACCACGGCCGCGGGGGCTCCGTAGGGCGCCCACTCGGCCTCGTCATGCGAGTAGCCCTCCATCACGGCGGGATCGGTGACCACCTGTCCGGTACCGACCGCGGCCACCAGCTCCTCGACGACCCCCGGCATGGGACCCCTCCTTCACCCTGTGTGGCGGCGCTCACTGCGCCGACGCTGCCCAGCACTCTAACCGGCCCCGACCTCGCACCCGTCACCCGAGTATCAGGACAAACACCCACGAACCATCACGCCACAGCTGGGCAAAGCACGACGAAAACCGGCCAGACATCACCAAAACCGGACCAGCTCGGTGTTAGCTTGGTCGACCAACGCCCGGACACCACCCACGGCCGCGGAGGTGGGCACATGAGCACGATCCTGGTCACCGGCGCCACCGGCACCCTCGGGACCCACGTCGTCGAACGACTACGCCGCACCGACCACCGGGTCCACACCCTCAGCCGCCACCCCGACCCCCGCGACCCGCTCTCCCATGCCGTCGACCTACGCACCGGGGAAGGGCTCGACACCGCGCTGGAGGGCGTCGACACCGTCGTCCACTGCGCCAGCACCCCCACCGGCGGCGACATCCCCGCCGCCACCCACCTGCTGCGCGCCGCCCGGGCCCACGGCGTCGCCCATCTGGTCTACGTCTCCATCGTCGGCTGCGACCGGGTCCCCCTCGGCTACTACCGGACCAAGCACACCGTCGAGGAGGCCCTGCTCGCCTCCGGCCTGGGCGTGACCGTGCTGCGCGCCACCCAGTTCCACCAGCTGGTCGCGGCGGTCTGCGCCCGGGCCGCCCGTCTGCCGGTGATGCCCTACCCCGACGTCGACGTGCAGCCCGTCGACCCCGCCGATGTCGCCCTGCGCCTGGCCCGCCTGGCCCAGGAGGAACCCGCCGGACGCGTTCCCGACCTGGGCGGCCTCCGGGTCGAGTCCTTCCACGACCTGGCCCGCGCCTACCTGGACGCCACCGGGGCCCGGCGCCGCCTCCTGCCGCTGCGCCTGCCCGGCGCGGTCTTCGCCGCCTACCGATCCGGGGCGCACCTGACCCCGGAGCACGCCGTGGGCCGCACCACCTTCGCCGAGTACCTGGAACGTGCCTGAACACCACCGCGGGACGGACCGCCCGACCCCGGTTCCGGGGGTCCGGGCGGACGGTGTGTGCCGGACGGCGGACGCTGTGGCAGATTCGGGGGTATGGACGACGAACTCACCCCGGTACTGGAGGCGGTGGGGCCCCGGCTGCGGGCCCTGCGCCGGGACCGGGGCACCACACTGGCGGGGCTGTCGGAGCAGACCGGGATCTCGGTGAGCACCCTGTCCCGGTTGGAGTCGGGGCGAAGGCGCCCCACCCTGGAGCTCCTGTTGCCCCTGTCCCGGGTGTACGAGGTGCCCCTGGACCGGCTCGTGGGGCAGCCGCCGGTCCACGACCCACGGGTCAGACGCGGTGCGTTCGTGCGCCACGGAGTCACCTACGTGCCGCTCAACCGCAGACCGGGCGGGCTCCAGGCCTACCGCATCACCAACCCGACGCCCAACGCGCCGCTCAGCGTCCCGGCCGACCAGATCGAGCAGCGCACCCATGAGGGCCACGACTGGCTCTACGTCCTGGAGGGGCGGCTACGGCTGGTTCTGGGAGAGCACGACATGGTGCTGGAGCCCGGCGAGGTCGCCGAGTTCGACACCCGTATCCCGCACGCCCTGGTCAATCCCGGGCCGGGACCCGTGGAGTACCTCGGCCTGTTCGGTCCCCAGGGGGAGCGGGCCCACGTGCGGGTGCGCCCCCGGCAGGACACGGAAAAGAGCGCGGAACCGGGCGGGGAGTGAGCGGCGTCTCAGGGGTGGAGAGCACCACTGAGAGGAAGATCCCCCATGTCTGGTGGCACCCTGGCGATCCTGGCGATCGCCGTCGTCATCATCATCGCCATCGCGGTGATGGCCTCCGCCGCCGAACGGCAGCGCGCGGAGGCGCTGGAGTCCTGGGCCCGGGAACGGGGCTGGAACTACGACCGGGAACGCCCCGAGCTGGTCGACCGGTTCAGCGGCACGCCCTTCCGGTCGGGTCGTTCCAACGCCAAGGCCCGGCACGTCCTGACCGCCGACCACCGAGGGCAGCGGGTCCTGGCGTTCGAGTACAGCTACACCACGACCAGCCACAACGGTCAGAACACGACCACGACCACCCACTGCTTCACCGTGGTGACGGTGTCCACCCCCGCCACCCCGGTACTGGAGGTGCGGCTGGAACACCTCGGGCACGCCCTGCTGGGCCTCGTGGGCGTGCACGACCTCCAGGTGGGGGAGCGGGTCTTCGACCAGGCCTTCCGGATCACCGCACAGGAGGACGCGTTCGCCCTGGCGGTGCTGGAGCCGGGAGTGCGGGCGTGGCTGCTGGAGGACCCCGAGGGGCGGGTTCCGTTTCGCTTCTCGGGCGACCACCTCCTCGGCTGGAGCTCGGGCAGGATCGATCCGGACACCGTGGTGGCCGGGGCCGACACCCTCATCGACCTGGTCGAGCGGGTCCCCGCCCAGGTCTGGGAGGGGACCCGGGGCTGAGGTCAGGGGCGCATACCGGGCGGGAAACCCGTCCAGCGCAGTTCCTCCGGCAGGTGGGTGAGATCGTTGAGGGTGATGACGGAGGCCGGTGAGCCCGGCGTGTAGCGGATGACGGTGAGTCCGGCGTTGGCCGCGCCCACGCTCACCCACCGCCAGGGCGGGGCGTCCAGGGCCGACGTCACCAGCCACCCCACGAGGTAGGCGTGGGTGATGACCACCTCACGGCGTTCGGACTCCCCCTCGGCGGGGCCGGTGAGGAGTTCCAGGGCCCGCCGTCCGAGTTCGGGCGAGCGTTCGGCGGCCGGTACCCGGCCCAGGAAGTCCAGCACCCCGTCGGCGTGGGTGTCGGGGAGTTCCTCGCGCCGGGGCAGGTAGGGGGCGTAGTCACCGGCCTCCGGGAGCTCCACGGGAACCACGTCCTCCAGGTGCGCGGCCACCAGACCGGCGGTCAGCGCGGCACGGGGCAGGCCGCCGTGCCGGAGCGTGTGGGGGGCGAACCCGGCCAGGCGTGCTCCGAGTAGGTCTGCTTGAAGGCGTCCGACGTCCGTGAGTTCCCCTGACTCCGGATCGGCCTGGGCGTGACGGGCCAGGTAGAGATGACGGGTGGCGGGCACGGGCGGCCCCCTTCCGTTGGGTCGCTGAGAGCGTTCCCTCCTGTGACTCGGTTCGCGGGCGCGTGGTTCGCCCGTGCGTGTTTCGGGTGCGGCGCGCGGGTGAGGGGAGCGGCCCGAGCGGGTAGGGCCGCACATGTCGGCGGACCCGCACGGGGCCGCGTATCCGAGAAGTACACGGGGGACACGATGGCTGACCCACTCGCCGGACGACAGGTCGCGATCCTGGCCGCGGACGGCGTCGAACAGGTGGAACTGGTCGAACCACGGCGCGCGCTGGTCGGGGCCGGGGCCCGGGTGGACCTGGTCTCGCCGCACAGCGGGCAGATCCAGGCCATGAACGGGGACATCGAACCAGCCGACCGGTTCGACGTGGACCGGGAGGTGTCGGGGGTCGGTGTCGACGACTACGACGCGCTCGTGATCCCGGGCGGCACGATCAATCCCGACAACCTGAGGTCGGACGCCGACGCGGTGCGGTTGGTGCGTGACTTCGTGGCACGGGGCAAACCGGTCGCCGCCATCTGCCACGGTCCCTGGGTGCTGGTGGAGGCCGACGTGGTGCGCGGGCGCACCGTCACCTCCTACCCGAGCATCCGTACCGACGTCCGCAACGCGGGCGGCACCGTGGTGGAGGAGGAGGTGGTCACCGACCACGGCGTGACCACCAGCCGGAACCCGGACGACCTGCCCGCGTTCTGCGCGCGGATCGTCCGGGAGTTCGCCGCCTGACACGCGCCCCGCTCCCGGACGGGCTCCGGGGGCGGGGGTCGCGAACCGCTGATGCGGTCGCCACCCCGCTCACGGTGAACGCCGGTTCGATAGCACTCACGGAACTCGGGCCGCACCGCCTTGACCGCCACGGGCTCGGCGGGGTCCGGGCCCGAGGCGGACGTTGCCCGTGCCACCGGAGCCCAGGAGCGCGAGGAAGGGGCCGGTCCGGTCCGGGACCTCATCCGATGGTGTGCGTGTCCAGGAGGGTCTGCGGGTCGAGGAACAGCAGGCTGGAACCGCGATCGCCCCGCTCCACGACGACGACGGTCTCCCCGTCGGGGTGCACGGTGACCTCATCGAGGAGGAGGGTGTCGCCCGAGGTCAGTTCCTCGCCCGCGACCACATCCCACCTCCGGCCGCCGTAGTCCTCGCCGACGCCGTTGGGGCCGCCGCCGGACAGCAGCTCCGAGCCGTCGGGGGTGAAGGTGAGGCTGTTCACTTCTCCGGGCGCGTCGAGTTCGAGCACGGTCTCACCCTCGTCCAGGTCGTACAGGACGAGGGTGCCCTGGTCGGGTTGGTGGACGGCGATGACCGGCCGGTCAGGGGCGAAGGCCGAGACGAAGGTGTCGGTGAACTGCACCTCGCCCTGGAGCCCGCCCTGAGGGAACTCGGCGACGGTCTCCCCGCTGTCCACCTCCAGCACCACGGTCCCGACGTCCTCGAAAATGTTGGTCACCGCGACGTGCGCGCCGTCGGGGCTGATCTCGACCCTGGTGGACCCGCCGGCGAAGACGGCGGACTCCACCTCCATGATGATCTCGTCGCCGTCCAGGCTCCTCGACCAGTCCCACACCATCACGGTGTTGGTCTCGAAACCCCTTTGCAGGAAGGCCAGACGGGTCACACTGTCGGCGAGTGAGACCGACTCGTGCGACCGGACGTCGTCGAGGTCCTCGGGGTCGTAGGTGAGGGTCAGCTCGTCGCCCTCGCCGTCACGCCAGATGCCGACGTTCACGATGGCGCCCACCGCCCACATGCCGCGAGCGTTGATGTCGAGGGAGGTGGGCGGTTCGTCGGTGGAGTCGAGGAGCTCGCCCTCACGCCAGTCCCACTCAGTGTGGTTCTGGCTGGTGACGACGTGCATCGTGTCGCCGTCCGGGGAGAAGCGGATGTCGCGCACCACACCGGGCAGGTCCGGGTAGCCGGGGCGGCCCGAGATCTCGCTGTCGGTCTCCTGCGACGAATCCCCCGCTGCCGAACTCCCGTCTGGTCCCCCGGTCGCCCCGTCGACCGCGCCTTCGCCCTCCCAGGTGCGGACGAGGGCGAGCCCGGTCCCGGCGACCAGTACGGCCGCGGCCGCGGCCGCGCAGACGACCAGTGGGGTCCGGTTCGGCTTTGGCACGGGGGGCGCGGCGGGCGGGGCGACGGGGACCGTGCGCATCACACCCTGGAGTTCCCGCTCGCGGTCGCTGATCTCCTTGCTCACCTGTTCGGGGAGCCATCCGTGCTCGGCTGCGGGGAGGGGACCGGCGGACAGGGCGTGCACGATCTCTTCGGAGCCGGGCCGGTCGCCGGGCTCCTTGGCCATGCAGCGCGCGACCAGGTCGCGCAGGTCGCCGTTCGGGAACCCGCCGAGGTCGGGTTCCTCACCCACCACGCGCCGCAGCACCTGGACGGCGGTGCCCTTGCCGAAAGGGGGCCGACCTACCGCAGCGTAGACGACCACACCGGCGAGGGCGAAGACGTCGCTGGCGGCCGTCTGCTCCTCGCCCAGGACCGCCTCGGGCGCGGCGTAGGCGGGGGTGCCGAAGGACTGCCCTGTGCGGGTGAGGACGGTGCCCTCGACGGCGCGGGCGATGCCGAAGTCGATCACCTGGGGGCCGCGCGGCGACAGCAGCACGTTGCCCGGTTTGAGGTCGCGGTGCATCAGACCGGCGCCGTGAATCGCCTGGAGAGCGCGGGCCAGGCCCAGGGCGAGCACGGAGAGGGACTCCTCAGGGAGCGGACCGCCGTCGAGGACGGCCTCCTTGAGGGTGGGGCCGGGGACGTACTCGGTCGCCATCCAGGGGGCGGCGTCCTCGGGCCCGGCGTCCGTGACGGCGGGGGTGAAGGGGCCGCGCACCCGTTGGGCGACCCGGATCTCGCGGTCGAACCTCGCTCGGAAGTCGGCGTTCCTGGCCAGTTCCTTATGGACCACCTTGACGGCGGCCAGCCGCCCGCCCGGGGAGCGTGCCAGGTACACGTGTCCCATGCCGCCCGCGCCGATGCGGGCGAGGAGCCGGTGCGGTCCGATGTGGTCCGGGTCTGAGAGGGTCAGGGGTTTCATGTGGTCTCACCTGGTGCCGTGGGATGGGGGTTCCGGGTCGCGGGGATCACAGGAGCGGGTGGAGGATCTCCAGGGTGTCGGCATCTACGAGGTTGACGCTCCCGTCCTGGTCGATCGCGGCGATGACCCCGCCGTCGGGGTGGAGGGCCAGGGGGCGGGCGAGGTGGTGCTCGCCCTCGTCGGCCATGAGGTCCTCCCCGGTCTCCAGGTCCCAGAGGTGCCCGTGGTTGGTGGACTTCCTGTCGCTGATCTCGGGGTCGTTCCACACGTCCTCGTCCGGGTGGCGGATCGCCCAGCCGACGTGGACGCGTTCGCGTTCCGGGTCGAGGGTGACGTGGGTGAGGTAGGTGTTGGCGGTCCCGATGTAACTGGTCAGCTCGAACGAACCGACCACGGCGCGTCGGCCGAAGTCCCACCAGGTGACGACGCCCCGGTCCACGTGGACGTACTGGTCGTGTCCGGGGACCGCGGCCAGGAAGGTGGAGCTCGAACGGCGCTCCGTGTGCAGGGCCTCGCCGGTGCCGGAGTCCCACACGGTGACGCCCGCGGGGCCGAGGGTGAGGAAGCGGCCGTCGTCGGTGAACCCGGCGTCCGTGACCGGCTCCGTCCCCCAGGCTCCGGTGATCTCGTTGGTGCTGAGGTCGACCAACCCGACCGTCGCCTCGTCCCCGATGAGGCTTATGTTGCCGCCTCTCGCGATCGCCAGACGGGTGCCGTCCGGGGAGAAACGGGCAGTCCTGCCGGAGTACTCGGACTCACCGGCGGGGGTGGGCGGCTCGGGGCGCTCCACGGTCTCTCCGGAGGGGATGTCGTAGGTGGACACCGAACCGATGTCCGAGGCCCTGCTCTCGACCTCTTTGGGCAGCACCACCGCGACCATGCAGCCGACGGGCGCGAACACCGGGTCGCCCGTCTTGTACACGTGCTCGGTCGGGCGGGCGATCTCCACTCCTTCCCGCCAGTCCCACAGGGTGAGCCCGTGGGTGTTGCTGGTCACCGCGAGGAGATCACCGTCGGGGGAGAAGGCGACGTCCATGGCGTCCAGGTCGTCGATCTCCCCAGGAGGGTCGGGGAAACCGGTGCCTTCCAGGCAGCCCGCCTCGGTGATGAGGCCCGTCGCCGCGCGATCGGCGTCCGGGTCGGCCGTCCCTGGAGCGGCTCGCGGACCGAGGGCCCAGACCGCACCCGCGGCGACCAGCGTCAGCGCTGCCCCACCCGCGACCAGGGCGACGGTCCGACGTCGGCGGGGAGCGGGCGAAGCAGCCGCGGGAGGGGCGACGTACAGCAACCGCCGCATGGTTTCCTCGGAGCGCGTGGCGACCTCCCGGACGGCGGGCGGCCAGGGGTCGGGCGCGTACGGGCCGCCGAGCATGTGCACCAGGTCCGTGGCGGCGGGGCGAAGGTTCGGGTCGATCTTCAGGCAGGCGTCCACCAGACCGCGGAACTGGAAGGGGACCCGGTCGAGACCCCGGGGTCCTTCGACTCCACTGGCCGCGAAACACAGTGTGGCCGCCCAGGCGAAGACGTCGGCGGCGGGGGACGGGCCGCCCTCCGGCGGGGCGAACACCGGGGGTGCGCTGTACTCGGGCTCGGTGACCGCCCGCTCGAAGCCCGGATCGGCGATCAGCGCGCAGTGCGGGGAGACCAGCACCCCGTCCGGCCGGAGAGAACCGTGGGCGCGGCCCGTCGCGTGCAGGTCGGCGAGCCCCTGGGCGAGCGCCAGGGCGAGGGGACGCAGGGCCTCGACGGGCAGGGGCCCGAGGCCGTTCACCAGCTCGGCCAGGGTCGGACCGGCCGGTCGGGCCACCGCGACCCACAGGGTGGCCCGCTGGAGGCCGGCGTCCAGAACGGGGGCGACGTAGGTGCTGTGCTGGTCCCGCGCGGTCTCCACCAGGAGGGTGAACGTCTCCCTGAATACCGGGTCGGAGGTGTGTTCGGAGCGCACGATCTTGAGAGCGGCCGCGGGTTGTCCTGGGGCCGAGGCCAGGTAGACGCGGGCGCACGTGTCCTCGCCGAGGCGGGCGTGCAGCCGGTAGGGGCCGACCCGTGGCGGATCGTGGGGGTGCAGGGGATACAGGGGAACCCTCGCCGGTGGTCGTGGGGTCAGCCGAGTCGGCTGTCCTCTTGGAGTGTGAGTGCGTCCAGCAGCATGACGCCCTCCGCGCCCGTGGCCGCGGCGGCGACGGTCTCCCCGTCCGGGTGCGCGACGATGCCCGCGGGGGGCCCGGGGGGCTGCTCCAGGCCCTCGTTCTCGTAGGGCTCACCCGTGGACGCGTGCCAGAGGAGGAGATGGACCTCGTTGGTCAGGTCCGGGAGGAGGTCGGAGACGTAGAGGGCGTAGACCAGGTCGTGGGTGGGGTTGTACGCGATCTCGTACATCAGGCCCGCGAGTTCCTCCCGGTACTCCTCGCTCACCTCGAGCGCCTCGCCGTCTCCACCGGACCCGGGATGCCACACCACGGGGTGGTCCTCGGTCATGTACAGGACCCCGCCGTCGTCGAGGAGGGCGAAACTGTTGTGGCCGTCCCCCAACACGGCGTTCGGGAGGTGCACGACCGTCTCGCCGGTCTCGGTATCCCACAACCACAGTCCGTCGTCCCGGCTGAGCCCGGCGATGTGGGTACCGTCCGGGGAGAAGGCGGCCTGTTTGAAGGTGGTGAGGTCGTCACCCCGGTATCCGGTTCGGTTACCGCTGTCGAGCTCGACGGCCTGGAGACCGACCCCCGGGTCGGTGACGAGGGACCGCCCGTCCGGGGAGAAGGCGGCGAAGTTCACCGTGTGCCCCTCCAGAACCACTTCGTAGTCCCCGGTCGCGAGTGTGTACAGGTGGACTCCGTCGCGGTCCGCGTAGGCGATCCGGCAGTCGTCGGGACTGAACACCGGTGTGACGCTCGTGTATTGGAGGACGAACAGGTCGAGAAGGGCGACCTCGGTGCCGTCTTCCCAGTCCCACAGAGCAATCCCGTCGGTTCCGCCCACGGCGAGGACCGAGCCCCCGTGGGAGAAGGCCAGTCTGGCCCAGTGGCCGTCACCGGGGATGGTCGGCACCGGGGCGGAGGCCTCGGCGAAGGTGTCGGCGACGTCTCGGGGGTCGCACGGTTCAGGAGCCACGGCATCGTCGGGTTCCTCCGCCGTGACCGATGCGCTGATCGCCGAGGCCAGCGGGCGGGCCTGTGTCCAGACCCCCAACCCGACCATGAGGACGACGGCTGTGGCCGCTGCGCCGACGGTCAGCAGGTTGCGCGCCCGGTACCCGGGGAGGTCCCGGCCGGGGGAGGTGGTCCGCAGGAGCGCCCGGTACTCCGATCCCACCCCGTCGACGACCGCGGCGGCGTTCGAGGGCAGCCATCCCCGGGCGTTCGGTGCGGACGGCAGGGGGCCGCCGAGGTCCCGGAGGACCCTGGAGGCGGTGGGGCGCAGCGCGGGGTCCTTGTCCAGGCAGGCGGCGATCAGGTCGTGCAGGGCCGGCGGTACGCCGTCCAAGCGGGGCTTCAGATGGTTGGTGCGGTAGAGCACCGCCGAGGGGTGGCCGTCGCCGAAGGCGCCGATCCCGGTGAGCGCGAACACGAGCAGTCCGCCCAGGGCGAACACGTCGGCGGGCGCACCGCCCTCACCACCGTTCGACACCTCCGGAGCCATGTATCCCGGGGTGCCGAGGATCTTGGTCTCCTCGTCGTCCTGGACCGGCCGTGACTCCTCCACGGCGCGGGCGATGCCGAAGTCGATCACCCGGGGACCGCTCGGCGCCACCATCACGTTGCCGGGTTTGAGGTCCCGGTGGGCGAAGCCCGCGTCGTGCACCCCGACCAGAACCTGGGCGATACCGCGCGCCACGGCGACGGCGGCGGGTTCCGGCAGCGGACCAGCCCTCTCCACCAGCTCCTGGAGGGAGGGGCCCGGAACGTACTCGGTGGCCAGCCACGGAACCTCGTCGTAGGGGCCCGCCGAGTACACGCGGGGGATCTGCTCGCCGTGGACGCGGGTGGCCAGTGCCAGTTCTCGGACGAAGCGCTCACGGAAGTCGGGGTCGTAGGCGTACTCGGCTCGGACGACCTTGACGGCGGCGTGCCGACCGGCTCCGTCCGTGCCCAGGTAGACGTGGCCCATGCCTCCGGAGCCCAACAGGGCCAGGGTCCGGTAGGGGCCGATGCGGCGGGGGTCGTCCGCGGTGAGTGGATGCAAGGTCGCCTCAGCTGATCTCGATGATCACGTCGAAGGTCTGGGGGCGGCAGCGTGTCCCTCCCGAAGGTGACGGAGCCCTCGGGACGCGGGAGACATGGTCGACGAGCAGTGTGTCTCCAGAGGTCACCTCCTCTACGGTCGCCACCTCCCAGGAGCCGTCTTCGAAGCCGGGTACACCCTGCCCGTTCCAGCGTCGCCGAGACGGGCGAGGTGCCCGCGCGGGCCGATGACGTGTCGACAGCTCCGAGGGGTCGCACAGCGGCCGGGTCCTCACCGCGTGCGGTCGCGGAACGTGAAGCCTGGGTACCGGCGGGTCCAGGGGGTTGTGGTACTACGCCAATGTAACCGCTTGGCGACGGAGCTCCCAGGTGTGTGTCCTCTTCCGGTCGTGCCTGAGCGGGTCGAACGGAGTACGGACAGACCGATGCGGTTGACGGCACGCCCTGGCGTGACCCGCGCTCCCCGGCCCCCGGCGCGCACCCGCGTCCACGCGCCGTCCCGGACCGCTGCCGCCCCGGTGCCCCGCCGGCCGCCGTCCCGGAACGGCCGTGGGGCCGCGAACCGTTTGGACGACCTCGGGAACAGCGTTCCCGCCGTGTAGGTGTCCGGCCCGTCGGTGGGCGGGAACCCGCGCCGCGCCACCGAGCGCGACTCGATACC